>JAYUWZ010000602.1:0-7635 GCA_043753265.1 Verrucomicrobiaceae bacterium | reverse complement strand
GGGCGAACATGACAAAAAGGAGGCATTGGAGTATGCCATCAACAACGCCCGCCTCGCCTATGTCTCCGAGGCCCCGGTGAACTGGTGCCCTGGCCTGGGTACCGTGCTGGCCAACGAAGAGGTCGTGGACGGCAAATCGGAAGTCGGCGGATTTCCCGTGGAGCGCCGCCCAATGAAGCAGTGGATGCTGCGCATCACGGCATTCGCGCAACGCCTCATCGATGAACTGGAGGGGCTGGACTGGCCGGAGTCGATCAAGCTGCTGCAGAAGAACTGGATTGGGCGGAGCGAGGGAGCGATTGTGCAATTCGAGGTCGCGCTGCAGCAGGAACTGAAGGCTGCCGACTTTGAGAGCATTCCGAGCATCCCCGTCTTTACCACCCGTCCCGACACGCTGTACGGCGCGACCTACATGGTGCTGGCGCCGGAGCATTCGCTCGTGGACAAAATCACCACGCCCGACAACGTCGAGGCGGTGGCGATGTATCGCGTGATGACTTCCTCGAAGAGCGACTTGGAGCGCACGGAACTCTCGAAGGAGAAGACCGGCGCCTTCACTGGCGCATTCGCAATCAATCCCGTGAACGGCGAGAAGATCCCGATCTGGATCGCGGACTATGTGATGACCGGTTATGGCACCGGCGCGATCATGGCAGTGCCCGGGCACGATGAGCGCGACTGGGAATTTGCGAAGAAATTCGCACTGCCGATTCGCGAAGTCGTTTCACCAGAGCCGCGTCTGGGACTGGGCGGTGGCGGCGTGTGCGACGCAGAGCCGCTGGAGTGCTTCGGTGGTGAAGGCTACGCGATCCACAGCGGGCCGCTCGACGGCCTGCCGACCGTGGCCGCGAAGGCGGAGATCATTCGCCTGCTGTCTGAAAAGGGTTTGGGCACGAAGACCGTGAACTTCAAGCTGCGCGACTGGCTCTTCTCGCGCCAGCGGTACTGGGGCGAGCCTTTCCCGATTGTGTGGGAGGACGGCCAGCACCGCACCATCGACGCGACGGAGCTGCCGCTCACGCCGCCGCAGATGGACGACTTCAAGCCCACGGGCACGCCCGAGCCGCCGCTGAGCAAGGCCAAGGACTGGCTGCGCTACAGCGACAAGGCGACGCGAGAAACCAACACGATGCCGCAATGGGCGGGCTCTTGCTGGTACTACCTGCGCTATACCGACGCGCAAAACAGCGAGCGCTTTGCCGGCAGCGAGGCCGAGAAATACTGGATGGGCGGCGGCAAGCCGGGTGGCGTCGACCTGTATGTGGGCGGCACCGAGCACGCCGTGCTGCACCTGCTGTACGCGCGCTTCTGGCACAAGGTGCTTTTCGATCTGGGCCACGTGTCCACGCCCGAGCCTTTCCAAAAGCTGGTGAATCAAGGCCTGATTATGGGCGAGGACGGCCAGAAGATGAGCAAGAGCCGCGGCAACGTGGTAAATCCCGATACGGTCATCGAAGCCTACGGCGCGGACTCGCTACGCTGCTACGAGATGTTCATGGGCCCGCTGGAGGCCACGAAGCCGTGGTCCATGGCTGGCGTCGAGGGCATCTCGCGCTTCCTGGCCCGCGTATGGCGCCTCGTGATGGAGGACGCCACCGACGAGGGCGTCTGGAAGCCGAATCCCGCCGTGCAGGACATCGAGCCCACGAAGGAGCAGCTCAAGGTCGTGCACGCCACGATCAAGAAAGTCGGCGAGGACATCGAGGCGCTGAGCTTCAACACGGCCATCTCGCAAATGATGGTATGCACGAATGCCTTCGTAGGCGCGAACCCGCGCCCGCGCTCCATGATCAAGCTGCTGCTGCAAGTGCTGAACCCCTTCGCCCCGCACATCGCGGAGGAGCTGTGGGAGCAGGTCGGCGGCGAAGGCACACTGGCCCACCGCCCATGGCCCGCCTACGATCCCGCGGTGCTCGTCGAGGACGAAATCGAGATGCCCGTGCAGGTGAACGGCAAGCTGCGCGACAAAATCGTGGTGAAGAAAGAAGCCACGCAGGACGAGATCCAGCAAATCGCCCTCGCGTGCCCCAAGGTGGCCGAGATGACCGCCGGCAAGTCGGTGAAAAAGATCGTCGTGGTGCCGGGGCGCCTTGTGAACATCGTGGTGGGGTAGTGCCCGAAATATTCAAGGGTGCCGGGGTGTTCCACCCGCTCCGGCACTCGCGGGTTGATTTCACAATCGGACGCCAGCGGTGGAATATTGCATCCACGCGAAGGATGAGCGCGATACCCCCTGTGGAGGAAGCAATCACGCAACCCCACGATCCCACGCCGTCACATGAAATCCACTCAACTCAAACAGCTCAGCATGCTCTGCTTCATCCTCGGCTTCGCATCCATCATCGGGTCGATTGCCATTTGGTTTATTACGGGAGGCGAGTCGGTGGACGCGAAGGCGCATGCGGAGCGTTTTGGTATTTTCGTAGGCCTGTGGGCACCGACGTTTTTCATCCTCTCAAACCGGTTTGATCGGTATGCTGAGAAAGCGGGGTGAGACGGTTTCGATAGTGGAAGCCGCGAGGAAGTGCGCCTCCGGCGTTTGCTTTGGCATGTCGCTCGGAGAGCGCCATCCACCGAAGGCTGCGTAATGCTAGAAAGGAACGACAAGAGAGATAGGCGCTTTGCGCTATGAGGTGGCCGATTGAGGATATCGGCGCTCCCAGTGGCGCTCACATTCGACGCCGCCCTGTTGATCAGCGGAACAGACAGGACGGCTGTATATAGCGGTTGCCCAAAGTAATTTTTGAACCTCTTGCTACCCCTCCGGGGTGCATGGTTTTTTAAAAATGCATACCCCAGGTACCTGGGGCTACTGTCCGTAAGCCCTCCGGGCTTGCACACAACCGGAAATGACTTTGGGCACTTTGATCTAGCCTCTACATGTTGCCGACGCGGGGGGGCGGGACTTGCACGGGGCGGATGCGCGGGAGATTCACGGTCTTCTCGGGCTCCTGGTTGAACAGTTCGGGCTCGATTTCGATGACGGTGGGCGTTGGCTTGGCGGCGCGCCGGGATGGCTCGGGCTCCATGGCGGTGGGCACGAGATCGGCCATGAGGTTGCGATGATCGTCGGAGATGCGTGAGAGCCTGCGGAGTAGTTCGTCGCGCTGCTGGGCGATGTTGTCGCGCTCGTGCCGGGAGGCGGCGATCTCGCGGCGCATGTCGGCGAGCTCGTTGGCGGCGGTGGTGCGGGCGATGCGTTCCTCGTCCAGACGGGCGGTGGCGGTGCGGGCCTCGGTGAGGGCGGCGTTGAGCTTTTGCTCGATTTCCCTGCGAGCGCTGGTGGTGGCGGAGCGCTCCTCGTCGAAGCGTGTGGCGGCGGCGGCAAGCTTTTGCTCCCACTCTGCGCGGGCGGACTTCAGGGAGTCCACCTCGGCCACGGTTGCGGCGAGTTTCTGGTCGAATGCGGCGCGTGTGGCCTCGGCGGCAGCGCGCGCGGTGCGTTCCTCCTCGAGCTGAGCAGAGGCGGCGCGGGCTTCGGTGAGAGCGGCGCCGAGCTTTTGTTCCGTCTCGGCGTGAGCGGTCTCGGATGCGGTGCGGATGGACTCGAGTTCGCCGGTGAGAGCGCTCTTCGCGGCACGGGTTTGGTCGAGTTCGGCTCGGGCGGTGGCCAGGTCTTCCTGAAGATCGGCGGCGGCTTTCTCGGCGTCCTTGCGGAATGTTTCGAGACTCGCGGCGGAGGCCTTGCGCACGGCGTCGAGTTCGTTGCGGAGGTTTCCCGCGTCCTTGCCGGCTTGCTCCAGGGACTGCGCGATTTCCTTTCGCGCTGCCTCGGACGCCGCGAGCTTTTGCTCCCAATCGGCGCGTGCTGCGGCGGACTCGGCTTTGGTGGTTTCGAAAGTGGAGGAAATCTCCGAGTGGGCGTTGCGGGATTGCTGCACCTCGGCACGCACTGCCTCGAGTTCCTGCTGAAGCTTTGCGACAGCCTCTGTCTCGCGGCGGACGGCGTCCTCGGCGGAGCTTACGGCATTGCGGGTTTTGTCAAGTTCCCGGTGGAGGCTGGCGGCTTCCTTTTCTGCGCTTTCAAGCGCCGTGGCCGATGCGGCCCTGGCGGCTTGGGCTGCGTCGAACTTTTGCTGCCATTCCTTTTGCGCTGCCTCGGCCTTACCCAGTGCGGCGGTGGCTTCGGCACCTGCGGTGCGCAGTTGCTGGATTTCCGCGAGGGCGGAATCGAGATTCTTGCGAAGGTCTCCGGAAGCGGCGAGTTCCTTCTGGAGCTTTACCTTTTCCGCGAGCGTGGCGGCCTCGCGCTCCGTGGCGACTTTTACGGCATTCTCAAAAGCGGCGCGCGCGGCCTCGGCCTGCGTGAGACGCTGTTCCAGTTGTTCCGTGGCGTTGCGGGATTCCGCGAGATTCTTTCCGGCGGCTTCCGCTTGCACGCGGGCGGCACCTGCCTCGGTGCGCAATTTTTCGACTTCCGAGGTGAGGCGGCTTTCCGTGTCGCGGAGCTTCTGCCCGAGCGAGGCGAGCGACTCCTCCAACTGCCGCACCTTGCCCTCGGCAGCTTCGTGCTGGCTGCGGGCCTGATCGCGCTCCTTGACCAGCGTTTCGCGGGCTTCGCCAAATTGCTTTTCCGACTCGACCAGCGCGGTCTTGTGATTCTCATCGGTGCTCGCAAAAGCATGCGCGCGCTCGGAGGCGTGCTGCTCGCGCAGATTGGCGACGGCGCTCTCTGCGGCGGCGAGATGCTCGGCGAGGCGTGCGGTGCGGGATTGCTCATCGGCAAGCTGCTTTGCGAGCCGGGCGGCGGTGGCGCGTTCCTCCGTGAGGGTCGCGGCATCGCGCTGCTGCTCCGCCACGAGCCGTGCAAACGAAGTTTCGTTTTCGCGCATCGTCTCGGTGCGGGACTTGGCCGCTTTCTCGGCTTCCTCCAGGGACTGGCGGGCCTGTTCGAGTTCCGAGCGCAGTTGCGCCACCTCGGCCGAAAGCGCCTTGGTATCCGGGGCGTTCGCGGCGCGCGCGCCCTCCAGTTTGCGCATTGACTCCTCGGACTCTGCCAGGCGCTTCACGAGTTCCTCATGTTCGCGGACCACTGTCGTGTGGTCCTTCTCAATGGTGCTGATGAATTCCTCGTGGGCGGCAATTCTGGTCTTGAGCTCGGCGGCAAGTGCCTCCGAGCGGTCGCGAAGTTCATCGCGCTCCTGGACGAGCGCGGTGAGTTGCTGCTCCAGGGCCACGCTTTGCTCGCGGAGGTTTGCGGCGGCGTGCTGGCGCTCCTGGTCGAGCGCGGTGTGTTCGCTCTGGAACTTCGCGCGCACTTCCTCAAGCTGCTTGCGGAGGCTCTCGGTTTCGTTCTGGGCGGCTTCGAGTTTTGCCTTGGTTTCGGCGAGTGCGGGTTCGAGTCCCGCACGCTTTTCCGTGAAAGATTGCTGCGCGCCCTGGACGGCGGAAAGGAGGGAGGAAGCGCGCGTCTCGAGCTGGTTGCGATCCGCCCGTGCACTGTGGAGCACGGCTTCCAGTTCCCTGCGCAGTTTTTGGATGGTAGCGTCCTTTTCCTCAATCTCGGCCTTGAATGGGGCGACGACCTCCGCGGACCCTTTTTCCGCGAGGGCACGGGCGTCATCGCGTTCGCGGAGCAGCGCCTTCAGCCGCTCGCGGTAATTTTCAATGTCGTCCTCCAACTGAGCGACAAACTGCGCCTGCATGGGATCCGGAGCGGAGGGAGAAAGGATTGCGGCGTCGGCGCTGAGCCGGGCCTCCAGCTCGACCATGGCGTTGCGCGCATTCTCCAAATCGGTCGCCGCCTTGCGGTTCTCGCAGGTGAGATTGGAGACCTGGTCCTGAAGATCCTTCTGGGTCTTGCGAAACTCGATCTCTCGCAGGCGGAGCGTCGCCTCGACCTCCTTGCGCATCTCGGTCTTCGCCGTCTCCATGTAGTTGGCGCTTTCCTCCTGCAGCTTGTCGGCTGCCGCGAGGAGCTTCTCGGCCTTTCCCCGGGCCTCCTTTTCCTTGGCGATTTGAAGGGCGGCCTCGCGCTGGCTCGACTCCATGGCGGCGAGGCGCCTTTGATAGTCCTCGATTTGGCGCTGGGAGTGGAGATTGGCGGCCCCGTTCGAAGGTCCCGAATGCGAGCCGCCCTTTTTCACGATCTCCGCCATCTGCGAGGAGAGATACGCCTTTTGCTGAAGGAGCGCGTCGCGCTCCGCGATCAAGGAGGCCACCTTGGATTGGTCGCGCAGTTCTGCAGCTTCCTTTCTCAGGGCATTCAACTCTGTCTCAAGCGCCTCGCGTTCGGCGGAAACCTTGTGCAGCAGGTCCCGGTTCATGGCGCTGGCAGTGGCCTCAGCGCTGATGTCGGACTGCGAACGCTCGAGGTCCCGGCGGTACTTCTCCAGGTCCGCGGCCAGGCGATCCCTCGCCTCTGCTGTGGATTTGCACTTGCGGTCGAGTTCGGAGATCTGGCGCTCGTAATCACCCTTGAACACGGCGATTTTTCGCTGCATGTCGGGCGGCAGGTCCGCGATACGGATGTCCTCGGCCAGGGGAGACAGCGCCTTTGATGCTGGCTCGGGTGCCGCTGCCTGGGTCGCAGTTTGCGCAGCCTGAGCTGCCGCTGCAGCCTGGGATGCGGGCTCTTTTGTCGGCTCTTTTGCGGGCTCCGGTGGTGGAGGTTGCTGTTTCTGGCGGGCTGCGGTATCGGAGGTTTTTTCCACGGTCGGTTTACTGAACCAGGAGGCGTTGCTGTTTCCCCGGCCGGGAAGAATGGGAGCCGGTGACGGTGCGGGCTTCGGCACCTCCACAGGATCCGGAGGCGCGGGCTCTTTTTTGGGCCTTGAGGCCCGAAGACGTTGTGCGAGCGATTCCACTGTGGGATCCGCGGGCGCGCTGCCATCGGCAGGCCTTGCGAGGCTTACCAATTTTGCGAGTTTCTGCCAGGGGAAGCGAATCTCCGTCTGGTCCTCCTTGGGGAATCCAGGCCGGAAGACCTCCGGGCACCGCTTGTAGATTTCCACGAGGAAAATCGTGGTCTGGCCCTTGTTGATTCGCCGGGAAAGTTCGGAGATGTCGAAGCGCAACTCGGCATGGAGGTCGTGGGGACCGGCAGCCAGGAAAGCAGGGGGTATTTTGTGAAGAAAATCGGCGAGCGAGAGGACGAGCTCATCCGGACTCTTTCCCTTGGGTTGGGAGGGTTCCACCTTGGGAGTAACCTTCTTCATCTCAGGAGTATACGCCGGAGCCTGCTGAGGGGCGGGCGTGGGCGTTTGCGACTCCGGAGTGGCTTTGCGCTTGAATCGGCTGAGGAATTTCATGCGTCGGGCTGTCTCGCAAGAAGGGTTCTAGTGAGGTCTAATTAGCGGTTTCGTTCGTGATTGTCTCGCAAAACGTTGCGCGGGTGGCGTCGTTGGTTCCAGTGGGCGGATTTTCTCCATGAAAATGCATAAAGCGTGCAAGCTCTGTGATTAATTTTTCTGGTATCGAGACCGTTACGATGGCGTTGTCGCCCTCATAGCGGAGTTCGTGGACCTGAGCCTCGCGATGGAGCCTGGCCAGCAGGCTCGATTCAGAGATGGGGATGACCAGTTCCCGGGTGAGGACCCCGGAGCCCGCCAGTTCGCCCATTTTTTCCAGCAAGGCCTCCATTCCCTCGCCGGTATGAACAGAGATAAAGAAGGCATCGGGGAAATGTACCCGGAG
>JAYUWZ010000601.1:0-3603 GCA_043753265.1 Verrucomicrobiaceae bacterium | reverse complement strand
ACTTTGACAATGGACGGGGAACTTCGGGCCGCCGGCAAAGTCCGGCGTTGCGCAGCGGCTTGCGCGTTTACCGGGCTGTCAGGGCCGCGCGCTCGTCCGCAATCGCGCCGGTTTTCTCGAGGAAATAGTCGTAGCCGCCGGGATACGGCGTCGCTTTGCCATCGCTCACGTGGAGCACTTTCGTCGCGAGCTGGCGGATGAAATGCACGTCGTGGGAGATGAAGACGAGTGTGCCCTGATAGGAACTGAGTGCGAGTGTGAGCGACTCCACGGTGTGGATGTCGAGGTGCGTCGTGGGCTCATCCATGAGCAGCAAATTCGGCGGATCGACGAGAAATTTGATGAGGTTCAGCCGAGTCTTTTCACCGCCGCTGAGCACCGCGGTGCGTTTGTGAATGTCGTCCTTCTTGAAAAGGAAGGAGCCCAGAATGCCACGCGCCTCGTTCTCGCTGAGGTTCACGCCGCCCACGTCCAGCACCTCCTCCATCACGCTCTTGTTGGGGTCGAGCGTTGCGGCCCGGTGCTGGGAGAAATAGCCAATCTTCGCATTCAGGCCGGCGATGCGTTTGCCTTTCTGGAAATCCAGCACGCCCGCGAGGATCTTGAGTAGGGTGGATTTGCCCGAGCCATTCGGCCCCACCAGCACGGTGCGCTCATCGCGCTCCACCGTGAGGTCCAGCCCATTGTACACCTTGGTTTCACCGTAGGCCATGTGGATGCCCTCCAGCGCCATGGCGCGCTGGCCGATGCGGGGAGGCTGGGGAATCTGGAATTTGAAAGGTTTCTTCGGCGGAACGGGCTTCTCCACCTTTTCCATGCGCTCGATTTGCTTGAGCTTGCTCTGGGCCTGCGAGGCCTTGGAAGTCACCGAGCGGAAGCGGTCCACGAACTCCTGCAGCGATGCGATTTCCTTCTGCTGGTTTTTGTAGGCGGCGCTCTGCTGCTCAAAGCGCTCCTCCTTCTGGCGCAGAAAGTCGGTGTAGTTCCCCGTGTAGCTGTGCAGCTTTTGCTCGGAGATTTCGTAAACGGTCTGCACGAGTTCATCCATGAACTGCCGATCATGGGAAATGAGCAGCAGCGCGCCCGAGTAGTTCTTCAGGTAGTTTTGCAGCCACAGCAGCGAGAGCAGGTCGAGGTGGTTCGTGGGCTCGTCGAGCAGCAGCAGATCGGGCTCCATCACCAGCAGTCGGGCGAGATGCGCGCGCATCACCCATCCACCGCTCATCTCCTTGGCGCGGCGGTTGAAATCCGCCTCCTTGTATCCGAGGCCTTTCAGCATCTTCTTCGCCTTCGCCTCCACCTGCGGGTTATTCAGCGCCTCGTGCTTCGCATGCGCCTCCATGTAAGCTGGCGAATCCACCGCACCGGTCTGCTCCAGCTCGTGCAGCGTTTTTTCAAGGGCAGGCAGTTCATTTGCGCGGCCCGTGGCCACATCCAGCACTGTCTCCTCGCCGATGGATTCCGCCTCCTGCGGCAGATAGCCCACCATGGTCCAGGCATCGCGTTCCACCGTGCCGGCATCCGGCTCGTTGGTGCGCAGGATCATCGAGAAAAGCGTGGACTTTCCCGCGCCATTCGGGCCGACCAGTGCGACGCGTTCGCCGTAGTTCACGGACATCGCCGCGCCCTCGAATAGAGTGCGGCCACCGGCGGAAATTTTAAGATCGCGAATCGTAAGCATTTAAAAAAGAGGGGCCGCACATAGACCCCCTTGCCCCTTTATGCCAGCAAATGATCGCGCCGGTGATTTCAACTCGCTCGCTAAGGTGTAGTGCAGGTTCAAGCAGGAGCGCCGCTCACTGGGAGCGCCGATGTCCTCAATCGGCCACCTCATAGCGCGAAGCGCCTGGCACCCTTGCCCCTTCTTCCCTGGCGATACGCATCCTTCCAACGCACCCTTTAAATTCTTTTGAATCCGCAATCTTTAAACAAATTCCCGCCTCCGGTGTTCTAATCCCCGGCAAGCCTCCAAGCTTGCCGCATTTTCCCCAGCCTGTAGCAATTCACATTCAATGCCTCAATTTCGATATACTGCGCGCAACTCCACCGGACAGTTGGTGGATGGAACGGTCACTGCGGCCGACCGCTCCGGCGCAATCTCCCAGATTGAGCAGCAGCGCAACGTGCCCATCAAAATCCAGTTGGTGCCCGATGGCGCAGCCCAGGTCGCAGCCGACCCGAAATCGCTTTCCCAAAAGGCCAAGGCGCTGCCCGCGCCCGCAGACTCCTCCCCGGCAAAGTCCGAGGCGGGCAAACCCGCCAAGCCGGCAAAAGCAGAGAAGGTAGCCCCCAGGCTCACCGCCAAGGCAGGTGCAGCCTCCGGCGGGCCACCGGTCACCGTCACCACGCTGAGCCATACCCAGCTTTATCTTTTCATCGAGCAGCTCGCGCATCTGCTCAGCGCGGGCATGACGCTCGACGAATCGCTCGGTGTGCTGGTGAAGCGCCTGAAGCAGCCCAAGCTCCGCGCACTCTCTCAGTCGCTGCACCAATCGCTCGTGGACGGCCGCAGCCTCTCGCAGGCGTTGAAGGATTTCCCAAAGATATTCGATTCTCTTTTCGTAAACATGGTCTCCGCTGGCGAGGCCTCGGGCTCGCTGCCCACCATTCTGCGCCGCCTCACTCAGCATCTCGCCGAAGTGAAGTCCCTGCGTGATCGCGTGTCGCAGGCTCTGATGTACCCGGCCTTCCTGGTGGTCATCGGTCTCGGCCTCATTCTGGTGTTCATGCGCACGATGGTGCCGCAGTTGATGAGCTTCTTTGGCGACACAGGCTCGAAGCTCCCCGCAGCCACCCAGATGATCATTGATGCGAATGATTTTCTCACCAGCTACTGGTGGCTCGTCCTGGGCGTGCTTTTTGGTGCCTTCTCCTTGTTCCGCCTTTTCGTGGCGAGCCCTGCGGGAAAGATGGCCTGGGACCGTTTCAAGTGGGGCATCCCCGTGTTCAGCCGGATTTCAAAGTACCGCTTCTTCGCCCAGTTTGCCCGCACCCTCGGCACGCTCACGCAAAACGGCGTGACGCTGCTGCGCGCCCTGGAACTGCTCGAGGACATTGCGGGTAATGTATTCATCACCTCGCGCATGCGCGAAGTCCGCGCAGCAGTGCTGGACGGTGCGACGCTCTCGGGAGCGGTGTCCAACCGCGACATCTTCCCCGAGATGTTTGTGGACATGATGGGCGTGGGCGAACAGACCGGCAAATTCTCGGACACCATGATCATGATCGCCGACGTGTACGAGCGCGAACTCGACAAGCAGGTACAGGTGGTAAGCACCCTCATCCCGCCAATGGTCATGGTGGTGATTGCCGCAGTGATCGGCACGGTGATCTACGGCATTCTCGTCGCAGTGTTCAATCTGACCGGCGGCCTCGGACGTTCGAAGTAGCGCCTATTTTGCCGCTTCGATGTTAGTTCGTGAAACCTCCATTTACACTGTCTTCCTGAGAACCATAACACGGGGCGTGATTGTTTGTGCGGAGATGAACCGGGACGTTCGAGTCTCCAGTGGGCATCCGAATCGAAGGTGGCGCGAAGCGCCTTTTTAAAACGCGTCATCCCGACCGAGCCTAAGCGAGTGGAGGGACCTCACTCTGTCCTCA
>JAYUWZ010000600.1:0-1528 GCA_043753265.1 Verrucomicrobiaceae bacterium | reverse complement strand
GCGTCTGGTTGGAGGTCAGCCCCAGCTTGGCCTTGAACCATTGCCGCTGCTCGTCCACGAGCGTCATCAGCGCAATCGGCGTCCCGCAAATCACCGACGCCAGAAATGCAAAATCATCAAACGCCTCCTCCGGCGGGGTATCGAGAATCCGATACTTGCGCAACGCCTCCACGCGGCGCGATTCGTTGGACGGGATGGGAAAAGACATAGCTGCCATCTTTACAGAACCACGGGCAACCGTGGGGAGGGAATTTCCGTTACGGTTTTGGAATGCAACCAATGGAACGCGGACTTCCAGTCCGCCTCGCACCCTACGAATCCACAGTGGCGCGAAGCGCCTTTCTAAAAGTAGTCATCCAACGAGGAAGGCACCGAGCGGAGCGAGATCGCCTGCCGCAGGCATGCGCCTCTGGCGTATTTCACCGTTCGTTCCCATCTGCCCGAAGGGGGCGAGCGAATGCGCGCAGCAATCGAAGCCCTCACTTCGTCGCGGTGTGCGCGCAGGCGGAGCCTCCAAATTTCGCTGTCGCCGCCTCTCCCTCCAAACTCCCTGTGCCCACTACGTCAGCGCATTATCATCCCGCTTCTCCAGCCGCATCACCTGCTTTTTCACGACCTCCACGTTCTTCGTAATCTCAAATAGCGCCTTCACGATTTCACCCTTCGTGGCATCATCCCCGAGTGGGTTCAGCAACGGGTGAATCTTCATGATGGCAGTCGAGACAGTATTGCAGTGCTCCTTGATTTGCTGGCTGGCGGTGGTGCGATCCATGCGCGCACTTTACTCGCGCGCCGCCACACTCCAAGACTCGTCTCATGCGATGCATCGTTACCTGCGGACCCTCCTGGGAGCCGATCGACCGAGTGCGGCGGCTCACCAATTTTTCCACCGGCGCCCTCGGCCTCCTGCTCGCCTCCGTACTCCGCGACGCAGGCTGCGAAGTGCTCTGCCTCAAAGGCGAGGCAGCCACAGCAGAAGGCTCCCCAGGGGGCGTGGAAATGGAACGCTTCTCCACAAACGAGGATCTCTACCAGCGCCTGCGGGCACGGGCCGGAAAAGCAGACGCCATTTTCCAAACCGCCGCCCTGTGCGACTACCGCGTGAAATCCATAGCCGCCGAAAATGGCGAAGTAGTCACCGCCGCAAAAATCCCCACGCGCAGCGGCGCGCTCACCATGGAACTCGAGCCCGCCATGAAAGTAATCCCCCAGCTCCGCGCCTTATTTCCAAAAGCAAAACTGGTGGGCTGGAAATACGAACTCGACGGCACCCGCGCCGACGCCCTCCTTCGCGCCACCCGCCAGCTCACCGAATGCGCCACCGACGCCTCCGTGGTAAATGGCGACGCATGGGGCGAAGGCTTCGGCTTTCTGGAGCCAGGAAAAGAAGTCATACCCATCGCAACCCGGCCGCAACTCTGCGCCTTCCTCGCAAAATGGGCGACAGGCGTGAAGTAGACGAATCGGCAGGGATCGTGTATTTGTTTTACGTCTCTTTACGCTGTCATCCTGAGGGAGCTTTAAGCGA
>JAYUWZ010000599.1:0-3608 GCA_043753265.1 Verrucomicrobiaceae bacterium | reverse complement strand
CAGGCCGAAAATCCAAATAACCCTTGCCACCCACTATGAAGCGTCTCCTCCCGGCACTCTTCGCACTCTTACTACTCCCTGGCGCTGCAAGCCTGCGCGCCCAGGCGCCCCATCCCAAGCTCGCGCCGTTCAAAACCAAGTACGACGCCGACTCCAAGGTCGTGCGCACCACCCGCGAACAGGCCGTGGCAAAGGTGCTTGAAAATTACACCGCCGCGCTGGCAAACGCGGAGAAAACCGCCGCCTCGTCGCGCGACCTGAAAGCAGTCGCCGCCGTGGGCCGCGAGCGCCAGGCCGTGGCCGATGCCAAAATGGCCCCTGTATTTCCCGCAGACCTCCCGGCCTCCCTGCAAAACGCCCGCCGCGAGTATCTCGCCGGACTCGCAAAAGCCGTGGGCGACTTCGCACCTCGGCTGCAAAAGCTCGACCAGGAATACATCGCCCAGCTCACGCGCATCGATGCCGGCACCGACATCGCGCTGGCCGCAGAACTCGCTGCGGAGAAGCAACGCGTGCTGGAGGCAGCGGGCGAGCAGACGGCGGTCACCTCGGAGTCGCTCATCAGCAAGCGCAGCGTGGTGGTGAATGGCGACTTCAGCATCGGCGAACCCGGCACCGTGCCCAAAGGGTGGGACCCAGTGTACCGCAACGGCGGCGTAAAACTCGTGACCGATGGCGCCAATGCCATCGTCCGCCTCGAACGGATTGGCAGCGCTGAAAACGCCGGTATAAAACAGGATATCATAGTCCCAGCCGGTGCCCGGTCCGCGTCCTTTCGCGCCAAGATGCGTGGCAAGCCGAAGAACCTAAAAGAGCAACCGCGGGCGGCGGCACAAATTACCCTGCGCATCCTCGACGCAAAGGGCGAGATGCTCGCCCCCTCCGTTCTAAACTCCAAGCACTCCGTGCAGTGGCAGAGCGAACAGCGCACCATAGAGCTTCCGATTGGCGCGAAATCCATCGAAGTCGTCGTGCGCAGTGTATTCGCCGAGGGCACATTCGACTTCGACGACGTCTCGCTGGAGTTCAAATAGAGAAGCGCCCCTCAGGCGTTCGCTTTGGAATGTCCAATGGTAACTCGCGAAGAGACGGCAGAGCCGTGGGGCTCGGATCGCGCCTTCCACGGCACCTATCTCGTTCGATGTACTGGCTTTGAGAACCGCTGATTGCCCCATAGGGATGCCCTTCCCTAAAGGGCAGTGCAGCGAGTCAAGGGGCGGCCCCAAAAGTTGCGCGCCATCGTTACAAACCTCTGCTTGCGCAGACATTAGCGTTTTGATTAGCTCGCTCTAATTGAAGTCGAAGTGCCCCCTTCAACGATGAATGTTGTACACAAAAGCCTACAGGGTGAACAAAGGTTTCTCGATTGCAGATGTAGGCCGCGCCGTTTTGGTTCCCAAATCGCACGAGGCCTCGATGAAGCCCCTGCGCGTGGCCGGAGCATCATAGACGTGAAAGCGGATTGGCAAGTGATCCATCCCGCGAAGCAACTCCACACCAGCACCGATATGAAAGCGCCGCACCGAAATCCCGAATACCGAATTGCCATCCTTAATGGGTGCGCGCGGGGAAGGGAGAGCATAGGACTAAGGTCCAATAGCGGAACACAATGCATTCTGATGGAGTCAGCTGCTAAGCCACCGTTTCAGCACTGCGTGGGAAGCTACCAATCGGCAACCTACAAACCACACCCGATCTCCAGACTCATCTCGGCGCGGTATTTGAGGCGGCCAGGGCGGCTGCATCTGCGCAGCTTGCGCGCAAGCTAGACTTTTCAATCCCGCATCAACTAACCAAACCGCTTCCATTTTTCTTACAACCCTATGCTAAAACCCACTGCCCTTCGTCTCGCAGCCGCCGCAATTCTGCTCGCTGGAACCGCTGGTTGCGCCTCTGGGAAGAAGGATCTTAAGGCCAAGGCTGCGAGGCCCTCGGCTTTCATTGCCAATCCGACCACCATGCAGCCGCAACGAGAGCGCGCGCCTTTTAATTCGGCGTGGGTCTCGCCCACTCTGCTGCAGCGCGCGGCGCAGTATACGGCGATTTATGTGGCACCGGTGAACACCCGCTACCTCCGCGCGGTGGATCGTGCGCTGGTAGTGAATGCCAAGGACCGCCCTGTGGCCGAGACTGCCGGGCTGCTGCAAACGGGATTTGCCAGCGCGTTTCGCAACTCTCCCTCGCCGCGCCTGAAGGTCGCAAGCGGGCCTGGGCCGGGCGTGCTCACACTGCAACTGGCGCTCATCGAATTGAACCCCACCAACGTCGTGGGGAATGCCGCGAAGTATGGCGCGCCGGGCGGCAGCGTGCTGGCTCCATTGACCAAGGGGAACATCGCCATCGAAGGCAAAGTGACCGACAGCGTCACGGGGGAATTGTTCTACCAATTTGCAGACAACGAGCAGGATCCCTTCAGTGCCGTCTCGCTGCGCGACCTCAGCGCCTACGGGCACAGCCGCACGGCCATCAAGGATTGGGCGCGTCAGCTTGAGGAGCTCACCCGCACCCCGCGCACCCACCGCGTCGCCGACAGCGCCACCTTCACCCTCAATCCTTTCTGAGCCGCCCAATGAGAACCGCATTCACCGTCCTCGCACTCGCGCTGGTTTTTACCGCCCGCCTGCCCGCAGTCACGCCGGACGAGGCACGAGCCATTGCTAAGGAGGCGTACGTCTATGGCTTTCCGCTGGTGGACAACTACCGCATCCAGCACTCCTATTTCGTGGATCGCGGCGGCCCGGAATTCAAGGCGCCCTGGAATGCCATCTATAATAACGCGCGCGTCTATACGCCCGACGACGTAGCCATCCAGACGCCCAATTCGGACACGCCCTATTCCTACATCGGCGCGGACCTGCAGGCGGAGCCGCTGGTGCTGACCGTGCCGGCAATGGAGAAGGAGCGGTACTTCTCGGTGCAGTTGATCGATGCCTACACGTTCAATTTTGCCTACATCGGCACGCGCGCGACGGGCAATGACGGGGGCAGCTACCTGCTCGCCGGGCCGGGGTGGAAAGGAGAGGCACCAAAAGGGGTGAAGTCTGTCATCCGTTCGGAAACGGAATTCGTGTTTGCGCTCTACCGCACGCAGCTTTTCAAACCGGACGACATCGAGAACGTGAAGAAGATTCAGGCGGGATACAAGGTGCAGACGCTCTCCCAGTTCCTCGGTGAGCCCGCGCCCATCGTGGGTCCCGCCCTAAGCCCGGTCTTTCCAAAGCCGCTGAGCCCCGAGGCGCAGCGCACGGAGCCGGAATTCTTTGAGATACTCGATTTCGTGTTGAGCTATTGCCCAACCCACCCCTCCGAGAAGGGGCTGCGTGCGCGCTTCTCCAAACTTGGGATCAACTCGGACAAATGGTTCAAAGTGAGCGAGCAATCTCCCGAAATTCGGAAGGCGCTCAAGGAAGGCATGGCCGATGGTGAGAAAGCGATCCTGGCATATGCCGCAACGATTACTTCCTCGGCGGATGGATTTGGCACGCGGGAATTCATGAAGAACGACTATGTCGTCCGGGCGACTAGTGCATCGTCATGCGTGAAATGATGGGTAGAATTTCGCGAGTTTTGTGCGGGCATCTGAGGTAGTGAACTGCCACTGGATTTGT
>JAYUWZ010000598.1:0-3611 GCA_043753265.1 Verrucomicrobiaceae bacterium | reverse complement strand
GGGATGGGACATGGCGGAGGACATGAAGCTGCGCTTTGCCTACGGGCGCACGATGGCGAGGCCATCCTTCAAGGAACTCGCCCCGATCATCTCGAACGAGTTTGCCTCGGACGAAATCTACTTCGGCAACCCACTTCTGAAACTTTCCTCGGCGGACAACGTGGACCTGCGCTGGGAGTGGAATCCGCGGGCGGGTGACACTGTTGCGGTGGGTGGGTTTTACAAGTTAATTGAGGACCCGATTGAGCGCGTTTCGTTCGTGAATCCGGAGTCGGGGGCGGCAACGGTGCAAAAGCGGAATTTTGATCGCGCGACGGTGTATGGAGTGGAGTTCGAGTTGCGCAAGCGGTTGGATCAAATCGCGCCGTGGATGGAGCACTTCACGTTCAACTTCAACGCCAGCTACATCAAGTCGCAGGTGCCGCTGAGCCCTGAATTGCTGGCAATCCGCAGGCTCTATGGCATCTCCGAGACGAACCGCCGGCTGGAAGGCCAGCCCGACTACACGGTGAACGTGGGGCTGAACTGGGATGACCCGGACCTGGGCCTGAGCGCGGGTCTGTTTTACAATGTGACGGGGCCGTATCTCTACAACGTGGGTGAGGGCGGCACGCCGGATGTGTTTGAGGAGCCCGCGCCGTCGCTCGATTTTTTCCTGGCCTACAAGCTGAGCGCGCGAATGAAGGCGACGTTCCGTGCGAAGAACATTTTGGACCCTGAATTCAAACGCTCCTACACGTTTGGCGACCGCGAGTACATCTACCAGAGCACCCGTCGCGGCACTGATTTTTCCCTTGGCCTTTCCTTCGATTGGTAACCCTGAAACCCGCAATGAACCGATCTCTCATCCTTCTACTCACCGCCGCTCCCGTGCTCGCACAAGCACCTGCCACGCAGCCTTCCAAGATACCGCGTTCCGCACAGGTGGCAGGCGTGGTGAAGCCCGAGGCGGCGCAAAAAGACATGCCTGTCAATGTGGAGGCGGCGCGCGCCATCTTTGCAAAGTGGACTGAGGCCCAGCAACTCCTCGCCCGCGAGAAGCGCGAGTGGTCGCAGGCGGAGGAGCTCATCAAGCAACGGCTGGAGCTGCTGAAGACCGAGGAGACGAAGCTCGCGAAGTTTCGCGATGAGTACCAGGCGAACATCACCGATGCTGACAAGAAGAAGGCGGAGATGATTGCCACGCGCGACAACATCGCCGCCGAGATGAAGAAGCTCGCGGGCTCGGTGGGGGAACTGGAAATGCGAATCCGCAAACTGGTGCCAAAGCTGCCCGAGCCGCTCCAGCGCAAGATTCAGCCGCTGGTGGAAAAAATGCCCGCGGACCCGCTGAAGACGGACATCGCGGTGCCTGCCCGGTTCCAGTTCATCCTGGGCGTGCTGCAGGAGGTGAACAAGGCGAACAGCGTCATCACCGTGGAACTGGAGGATCGGAAGCTCGACGACGGCAAGACCGTGCAGGTGCGAACGATTTATGTGGGGCTGGCCCAGGCCTACTACGTGACCGCCGATCGCAAGCGTGCAGGCGTGGGCGTGCCCGGCGAGCAGGGCTGGGAGTGGAAGACCTCCAACGAACTTGCGGCGCGCCTCTCCGACGCCGTCGATATTTTTCAAAACAAAGGACACGCGCACTTCATCCCGCTGCCGGTCCGCATCCAGTAACCCGCCATGTTGACCCGACT
Source organism: Verrucomicrobiaceae bacterium (assembly GCA_043753265.1). Classification (GTDB taxonomy): domain Bacteria; phylum Verrucomicrobiota; class Verrucomicrobiia; order Chthoniobacterales; family Chthoniobacteraceae; genus SXWH01. The sequence goes on along the minus strand of JAYUWZ010000598.1, from coordinate 1,929 downwards.
ATTTCTCGCCAGCCTCCTTGCCACCTTCCCTCTGCTTGCGCAGCAGAGCGATCCCGTGACCGCGCGCGCCCAGGCCGATCTGGACAAGACGCTCCAGGAACTCGATGGCACGCGCAAGACCATCGCCCTCTCAAAGGTCCCGCTGCTCGCAGAGCTCAACCAACTGGAGACCCGCGTGAAGGAGGTGGGCAGCCAGTATGAATCCAGCCAGCGCCTGCTCGATACGCGCAACCTCGAGGCGACCAACATCGCCAACGAGACGAAGGCGAAGGAGAATGAGGTGACATATCTCACCAACATTCTCGCCGAGTATGTCATCGGCGTGAAAACGGCGGTGCACCAAAGTGAGATGGCGAGGCTGGGCCCGTTGATTGAGGCCGCGGACAACGCGGCCAAGAATGAAACGCTGAGCCCGGCGGACCGGTTTGAAAAGCAGCTCGCAGCGCTGAACGCCTCGCTCACGCGGGCGGAGGACGCGGTGGGTGGATATCGTTTCGATGGTGAGGCGACGAGTGCGGACGGGACGGTGCACAAGGGCAAGTTTGCGCTGCTGGGGCCTGTGGCATTTTTTGCCGCGAACGGCATCGCGGGCGTGGCCAAGGCCGAGACGGGTGCAGGCGCCAACTTGAAGCCGATGGTGGCGCCGCTGGAGCCGGCCACGCTGAACCCGGGAATCGCAAGCATCGTGGCGAACGGATCAGGCGACATGCCTTTCGACGTCACCAACGGCAGCGCGCTCCAGCAATTGCTCAACCGGTCGAGCATGTGGACTTACTACAAGCAGGGCGGCCCCATCATGCATCCGATCGCGCTCCTGGCGATTCTGGCGGTGGGGACGATTCTCGAGCGGATGATTTTCATGATTCGGGAAAAATTCCGCACGAGCAAGAAGGCGCGGACACGGATCTTTGAGGCCCTGGAGGCGGGCGATTTGACAAAAGCCACGCAGGTCTCCGCGAAGTCGAAGGACTTTATTGCGCGCATGCTCACGTATGCGCTGACGCATCGTGAGAAATCCATGAGTGACGCACTGCAGCGGGCATCGGGGCAGGCTCTGGCACCTTATCACCGCGGCATCGTGATCATGGAAACGGTCATCACGCTGGCGCCGCTGCTGGGTCTGCTTGGTACGGTGACGGGCATGATGGGATCCTTCGGCATGCTCGGCGGTGGCGAAATCAGCGGCACCACGGCCATCACGGGTGGTATCGCGGAGGCGCTCATCGCCACGGCGGCGGGACTGGGCATCGCCATCGTGACGGTGCTGCCGATGAACTGGCTGGTATCAAAGCAGGAGCATGCGCGGCACGAGATTGAGGACGCCTGCACACACTGCGAACTGCTGGCGAAGCAGTTGGTGGACGTGGAGAAGAAGCATACCGATATCGCGGCCGGTCCGCAATCGAGCGGGGTGGTGATGCCTGTGGCAACCCCAACCAACGCCTAACGCACCATGGCCTTCAAGATGTCCAACGCCCCCCGGAAGAAGCCGAAGATCGAGATCGTGCCGCTGATCGACATCATGTTCTTCCTCTTCGCCGTGGTGCTCATGATTTCGCTCTCCATGACGCGCAACCTCGGGTTGAGCGTGCCCGTCCCGGGTGCCAGCACCGCGCAGGCAAACAAGGACGACAAGGATAACGTGACGCTGACGGTGACCGAGAAGGGGGAGATTCTTATCGGCCGGGAGAAGACGTCGGTCGCGCAGCTGGAGTTCAAATTGCAGAGTATCAAGAACGCGAGGAAGGACGCGAAAGTGACGATCAACGGCGAGGCCACCGCGGACTGGAAGTACATCGTGCAGGTCTTTGACGTGGCGAAGAAGGTGGGGCTGAAGAACGTGACGGTCTCGACCTCCAAGAAATAAGACGTCTCGAAATCGTTACCGAGCCGCCAACAGGGCGAAACAATCGTACGCCATATTCAGGC
>JAYUWZ010000597.1:0-1531 GCA_043753265.1 Verrucomicrobiaceae bacterium | reverse complement strand
AGCGACTGCGCGCCCGCTGGGCCGCGGCTACATGGCAGTAAGCACGGGGGCGCTGCTGCTGCTGGCGGTGGCGCATCACACCTACCTGCTGTATGCGCTGAAGGGGGTAAGGGAGCGGGTGGCTTATATCGTGACGAGTTCCTTCGATGAAGGGGAGACGCATATTTTTTCGGACATCGGGCTGAAGCACATCGATTTCGCGGGGGTGATTCCCGGGCTGGGCTACACGCCGAGCGGGCGGCATCCGCGGCTGGGGGAGATGCAAGACCTGGCAGAGATTGTGGTGAGGGAGCGCATCGACCGCGTGCTGGTGACGAGCAAGAGCCTGGCGAATTCCGCGCTCTCGCGGCAGTTTTGCAAGTTGCGCTACTCGGGAGTGACGGTGACGCCGCTGGTGCTGCTGTGCGAGGAGATCGACCAGTATGTGCCCCTGGAACTCATCACGCCCGAGTGGCTGCTGAATGCGAGCGGGGAGCCGCAGTTGCTGTATATTCGCAAGGTGAAACGGCTTTTCGACATCGTGGCCTCGGTGAGTTTCCTGGTGGGGAGCCTGCCCATCCTGCTGCTGGGAATGCTGGTGGTGAAGCTGACCTCGAGGGGGCCGATTTTTTACCGGCAGGTGCGGAGCGGGCGATTTGGCAGGCCGTTTTCGATGATCAAGCTGCGCACGATGTGCGTGGATGCGGAGAAGGACGGTGTGCAGTGGGCACAGGGCGGCACGAGTGGAAACAAGGACCCGCGCGTGACGCCTGTGGGGGGATTTTTGCGCAGGTTCCGAATCGATGAACTGCCGCAGCTCTGGAATGTGCTGCGCGGGGACATGAGCTTTGTGGGGCCGCGGCCGGAGCGGCCGGAGATGATTACGCAGATCGCCACGCAGGTGCCGTTTTACGAGGAGCGGATGATGATTCAACCGGGCATCACCGGGTGGGCGCAGGTGAACTACCCGTATGGGGCGAACATGATGGATGCGCGCCGCAAGCTGGAGTATGATTTGTATTACCTGAAGAACATGGGCGTCTTCATGGATGTGTTCATCCTGCTCGATACGGTGCGCGCGGTGTTGTTTGGAGCGTCGAAGGGACGGTACCGCCGGGTGATTCCCGACGCGCTCGCGCGCATCACCGACCTGCAGGATGGAAAGCCAAAGCCCGCTGACATGGAGCTGGGCAGGGTCTGAGCAACGGGATGGGCCAGGACGGGAAGAAGCGGTGGCTTGGCTGGATGAAGTGGCTGCTGATCGCCGCGGTTTTCCTGACTCCGTTTTTCATCCCGCTCCATTTTTCGCTGGATGCCGCGTCGTGGCAAAAGCTGATGGACGCAGGGCATCTGCCTGCTTTTGCGATGCTGGCGATGTTTCTCGCATGGCAGCTTGGCGGGTGCGAACCGGTGGGGGCGCACTTTGCGGCGGCGTTTGCGGGGTCCACACTGATTGCGTGCGGTGTGGAAGTGGTGCAGGGATGGTTCGGGCGCGAGGCGAGTCTCAACGATATGCTGAACAGCACCGCCGGGGCCTTTCTGGGAAGCGCGG
>JAYUWZ010000596.1:0-3613 GCA_043753265.1 Verrucomicrobiaceae bacterium | reverse complement strand
CGCGGGACGAGCGGCCACGGGTTACGCGGCGACTGCATTCAGGAATTCGACTGGTCGGTCGGCGAGATTTTGAAAGCGCTCGACGATCGCAAATTGAGCGACAACACACTGGTGATCGTCACCAGCGACAACGGCGGCGTGATGGACGACGGCTACGAGGATTTCGCACCCGGCGACTACAAGATGAACGGCGCGCTGCGCGGCACAAAAGGCACGCTCTTCGAGGGTGGCCACCGCGTCCCCTTCATCGCCCGCTGGCCCGGCAAAATCAAAGCCGGCACCGAGACCAGCGCGCTCATCGCACACCTCGATCTCCCCGCCACCTTCGCAGCCCTCACCGGCACCACGATCCCCGCCGGAGGGTGCATCGACAGCACCAACATCCTCCCTGCGCTGCTCGGCGAGAGCGAAACAGGCCGCGAGCAATTCATCGCCCACGTCGGCGGCACGAAAGGCCCGCTCATGATTCGGTCCGGCCACTGGAAGTTCATTCAGCCCGGCGGAGGCAACTACGGCAAAGCTGCAAAAGGCGGCGAGACCAAGCCCGCCCCGAAAGGCCTGCTCTTCAACCTGAGCGCCGATCCCGCCGAGCAAAACAACCTCGCCGAGCAACTGCCGGACAAACTCGCAGAACTCGCAGCGATCCTCACCAAAGCCCGCCCGCTGGGAAAGTGACACCCAATTTGAAGCGAGCTCTCCGCCACACGCTTGCGCCATTGGACGTTAAGCGTTGAATGTTGGGCGTTGGACGTTAAATGTTTGCTACTTCCCCACCGCCAGCCGCTTCCGAAAATACCCCCCCTTCGCCACCCCGGCCGGGCGGCCGCACACCGCTCCCAGCCACGTCGCACGAATCACATCCCCCAAAGCGCGCAGCCCAAAGCGCCGGATGTGCCACCGCACATTTCCGGGCCAGTTCCTCGCAAGGCTCAGGCCATGCGAAGTGCGCGCGGCAAGGTACGCGCAGTTTTGCAGCATCGCGCTATTCTTCATCCGCTCGGGGAAATTATTCACCACCTTGCCCCCGCCGGGCGGCAGATGCGCCACGGTCAGGGTCGGCACAAGCACTCCCTTTGCGACTGCGGTAATCCTCAGCGCGAAATCCAGATCTTCACCGCGCATCCAGAAGTCATCCCGATGCAGCCCGGCCTTGTCGAGCGTGCCGCGCGAAACCAGCAGCATCACGCCCGTCGCCCAGTTGAATGGCTCTGGCTCCGTACCGCATTTTTCCAGGTATTCCGCAGGGGTCGCCGCGCGGCGCAGCACCTTGAAGGCCCGGCCCCGGGTGAGCCCGGGGTGCCATCCCAGTTTCCCGGCCGCATCGTGCGCGAGAGGGCACGCGGATCCCGCACCCTGCGCCGCCATCGTTTCCAGCAGGCCCGCGATCGTTGCCCGTTCCACCACCACATCATCATCCAGCACACACACGTGCGTGAGATCGGGATACTGCCGCAGCGCCTCTGCCTCCGCGGCGCGAAGACCCCCTCCACAGCCGAGATTTGAGCCCGGAAGCACGAGCCGGTAGGGGATCTCACACTTCTCCATCACCTGGCCCGTCGCCGCGTCACCCGCATTGTCCGTCACCACCACTGCGTGAAAAGGCACCGTGCTTTTTTCCAGCGACGCAAGCAGCCGGGCCAGCTCCGTGGGGCGGCGATACGTGGCAATCACCGCGACGACCTTCACCTCCTTCACAAGGCCCCTCCCTTCACCATGCGTGCCGGCAAAAATCCCTGCGCGGCCAGTGCCCGTATGTGATCGCGAATCTCGGGCCACACGTCATCCGGCAGCAGTTTGGTCATGCAGTAAGGTTCTGGAAATTTGCAGTAATCGAAACACGGGCGAAATTCACAGATATCCCGAATCACCACGCGGTGCATATCCCCAAATGGCCGGAACCAATCCGGGTCCGTCGGCCCAAATATCACCACCGAGGGCCGCCCGCAGCCCGCGGCCACATGCCCGGGGCCCGAGTCATTGCATAGCAGCAGATCGAGCCGGCCCATCACGTTCACGAGTTCGCCGAGCGTGAGCGCTGGCAGCACCTGGTCGCACACCGGTGCCAGCTCGCTGCCATACCCATCGGGGTCGGGAATCAGCGCCAGATGAAAATCGAACACCTCGCGCATGCGCCGCACGATGCTCTCGAAATACGCCACCGGCCAGCGCCGCACCGCGATGCGCGCGCCCGCATGCAGCACCACCAGAGGCTTTGCCACAGCGCCAAGCAGCGCATCCACATTCGCCGTGCGATACGCTTCATGCGCGAGAAAGGGAGTGGCCTGGTCCGCTCCCGGCAGTCCCAGTGCGGCACCAATCTGCCGCCAGTCCTCCACCTTGTGCTGCTTCTCGCGCTCGCGTTCCAGCGGGCGGTTGAGAAACATCCCGCCCCCCTTCGCGGGAAACCCCATTCGCTCCTTCGCCCCCGCAAGCCGCATCATCAAATGATCGCGCGGGTCTTTCCGCACCGACACCACCACGTCGAACCGCTCCCGGCGCAACCCCGCGAAAAACTTCCACAGCGCTCCCCACTTCCATTTCCACAGCCGATACTTCCCGCGAAAAACCGTCCACGGCGCGTCGAACGCCACAAAGCGCACCTCCGGAAACGTCGGCCCCAGCAGCGCCGCCGCATGCGGTTTGCCCACCAGCGTCACCTCATACCGCTTCACCGCCTCCCGCAGAAAACCCGTCGCAAACGCAAGATCGCCGATGCCCCACAATTCGAGGAGCAGGAGCTTCGGTTTGGCAGTTTGGCGCGTCACGATGGACGAGCATTTGCCGGGGCACACCCAATTTTGGCAAAAGGAATCCGCATTACCCGTGGCGGCTTCGCACGGTGTCTTCCATCCGTGCGCTTGTTTCCTCTCCCCTAATCGCTGTCATCTTGAGAACCATAACACGGGCGTGATTGTTTGTGCGGGGATGAACCGTAACGTTCGATCTCCCACCAAGCATCCGAATTCACGGTGGCGCGAAGCGCCTTTTAAAACGCGTCATCCCGAGCGAGGAACGAGTCGAGGGACCTCACTTCGTCGCGGTGTGCGCTTGGGTGGAATACCTCCCAAATTCGCTAAAAAACACTTCCCTTAACGCTCATTTCCAACACCCTACAGAAGTGTTCATTAGCAGGGAGCTTTAAGCGACTGATTCGAGTGAAACGAGAAAGCCTGACGAAGTCAGCCCGAAGGGTTCCCGCGGAGGAGGAAAGCAGTGATCCCGTCCGAATTCAATGGCATTGGGATCACCACAAAGTTCCACGGGGCTGTCGCGCGCACATCACGCGAAGCCATCCCAGCACTTGGAAAAGCGCTGCCAACGACACTTCGCTACTGCGGTCCCCGCTCCTACAATCCCGCCAGCAACAAGCTCTTGTCCACCATCTCCGGTTGGATCAGCAGCGTGATGAGAATCGCGATGAGAACGCACAATGTGGCAAGCAGGCCCGTGCGGACGGACCACCAGGGCTGCTCGGTTTGATTGATGTCATGGATGTGATTCATAACATCTCCTTTATAATCCACCCCTACCATGAGGGCACGTCACGTGTGTGTGTAACTTATGGCAACCGTGTGACGGCGATCCTCCGAAAAAGACACCGTCGAGCCACGCC
>JAYUWZ010000595.1:0-1533 GCA_043753265.1 Verrucomicrobiaceae bacterium | reverse complement strand
AAGATCACCGTGATCCACCAGGGCGGCGCCAAGCAGGAGATCCTGCTGCGCAATGGCCACGAGATGGCCGACCATGTAATGAAAGAGGATCTTAAGCTCACAGGGTCTTCATTGATCCAAGGCTTCGCAAACTCCGGAAATCAGTTGCGTTATTTCGCCAAGGCAGTGTGGGACCAGGCTCCCGTTGAGAAGCTCGTATTTGAGAGCTTCGATAATAACTTCGCCCCTGTGTTCCTCGCAATCACGGGTGAAAAGAAGTAGCTTGGTGGGTGTTATTCCCGGGTGGCCTGCCAAATTGTGCAGGCACGCGGCTTGACCCTGCGGGCGATGCTCCTTACGCAGATAGCGCGATGACTGATGACGCTCCGCAAATTCCCGGCGATCCGTCCGCGAGCCCTTTCAAGCTCGTGGTCGATCCGGCGCTGCGTACGAAACTGCACGAAGCGCTTGCGGACTTGATCGACAACCACGATCAGGAACTGGCCAAGCATGCCGCGGATGGGTTTCTCGAGTTGGACACCTGCAAGGAATACGTGGAGCTCTTTGCCCGCTACCTGCGCGATACCATGAGCACTCGCGAGGGGGTGGCCTACCTGCTGAATGCCTGCGGATTTGAAGTGCCCGCCGAGCAGGTGGACCTAAACCGGCAGACGCGCTGGAAAGTGCAGCGCACTTAGCCGGAAGGGACGGGTGGGCTTGCCAAGCGCCAGACGGTGCCGCAAAAAAGCGAGGCATGACCGACACTTCGTTTCTTTCCACCAAGCCGATGGACCCTCGCGACCGGCTCATCTTTGCCCTCGATGTGCCCACATTCGACGAGGGAATCGCGTGGATTGAGCGACTCGGTGATGAGGTGACCTTTTACAAGGTGGGTCTCGAGTTTTGCATGGGAGGCCGGTATTTTGAGCTACTGGAGGAACTGCATCGCCGGGGGAAAAAGGTCTTCGCGGATTTGAAGTTTTACGATGTCCCCGCGACGGTGCGCGGAGCCGTGGCGAATCTTGCGCGCAGCGGCGTCTATTGCTGCACGCTGCACGGTGTCACCTCCATCTACAAAGCGGTGGTGCCGGTGAAGGGGGCGATGAAACTCCTCTCGGTGACGGTGCTCACAAGCTTCGACGCCACGGACCTGGCCGACATGGGCTGCGACATGTCTCCCGCTGAACTCGTCTCCCTCCGCGCACGCAAAGCCGTGGCTGCGGGGATCGATGGGCTCATCTGCTCAGGGCAGGAGGCCCGCGCGCTCCGCAGCGAACTCGGCCACGAGCCGCTCATCATTACACCTGGCATTCGTGCCGCCTCCGAGCGCGGAGGGGATGATCAAAAGCGCACGATGAGTTTGCAGGAAGCTTTCCTCGCCGGTGCGGATCACATCGTTGTGGGCCGCCCCATCCGCAATGCGCCCGATCCTCATGAGGCTGCTGCGGCGATGCAGCGCGAGATTGCGGAGCTGTTTGGGAAATAATCCTACTGCACTGCCAGCCTCGACTACGCTGCCTCCTCAGGCACCGTCTTCGCAATTTCCCCAACCAG
>JAYUWZ010000594.1:0-3618 GCA_043753265.1 Verrucomicrobiaceae bacterium | reverse complement strand
ATGCAGAAAGCTCGCAGGTGTAACGGTTGCAGGCTCTATGAAACTGCGAATGGCCAGCCATCTTGCGTCTACGCCGGGACACTTGGCGGCAACACTGGCTAGCTTGGCGCGGTCGAATGTTGGCTTGGGGCGGAATAGTAATTGCACCTTGCACCGCCCGCCAGCGAGAGCGGGTTTCCCAAGTGCTTTCCGTAGACGAAAACTGGCGTCGTCTACCTCATCCGCACAAGAGGCATGGAAGCAATAGACTCCCGGCGGGAGTATTCTTCCTGCCGCTGGCTTTGGCTCACAGACAACCTTGCAATCCGTTTTTGCGTTGCTGCTTGTGTGGCAATGGATGCCCGGACACTGACAATATCCTTCTACGTTATTGAACCACTGGACGCCTCCCACAATGCTTTCAGCTATACCTCGCGATTGATTAATGGTGCTCATAATATAATCCTCCCTTGAAGCATCCCCCGCAGAGCGTATTCTTCCGGCGATATTCACTCACCAAAAGCCCGTACTCCGCAAGGTGTGCGGGTTTTTGATTTAGGCAGCGGCTTCTACGGCGGTTTCGATATACGCGAGGATCGATGCCAGTTCGAAAAGGCGTGTGCCGCTCACGCGGCCAGGTTCCCGAACGGACACGGAACGGATCAACCGCTTTGCGGCGAGGTCGTACAGCTTTGAACGGGAAAACCCGGTGTAGTGCTCCGGCCCACCCTTGGGTGCCCGTACCCACACGGGAAGCATCCCGTTGCGGTCTTGCATTAGTTCCGCCACACGGGGGTGAGCGGCGGCGGCGAGTGTCGCGGTTCCAGTGGATTCAATGGTGCTTTTATTCATAGCGCCCGCCTTTTCGCACACTCCGCTTTTGCCGTCGTCCGACATACCCGCCCCAAACGTGTCGCAACTATAGCCTCATGCGTTCCTTGGCCTTTGCGTATGCTTTTGGTTCGAGTTTGCTAAACGCGGTTTTCACGATCTCAGTAATCGAATCAGTAAAGCCTGATTGCTTCATGCGCGTCACGATCTCATCCAATCGCCTGCAAGCCTCTGGCACTGTAAATCGCCATAACCCGGCTGAAATCCAAAAGTGTAGAATGAGACTTTTCGCCGATCCCCCCGCCTCCTTTGTCTTCACCCTTTCCGGTCGGCGAAATACGTCACTCACTCTTTCAAAAAACTCCACGTCTCCGTTTTCAGCGGCAATCTGAAACGCCTTTGCGTTACGCTTCAAAGCCGTGGCACGCGGCACGAGCGGATTGCGTAGCATTGCGATCAGACTTTCGATCCAATCTTCACGGCTTGCCCGGTGTATCACTGTCCAATCTCCGCCGCCTTTGATCCGCGTCCAGTAGATGGCAACGTCTGCGTTAGCATTCATCGCACCTTCCCATTGCCCAATAAATTCCTCAATCAGCACAGGTAGTCCGTGTTTAGGCCCACGCATCCATGGCCGTCCATAAGTGGGCCCGGCGTGTGTCATCAATTCCGCTAGGTGTGCGTTTCGCCATTTCTGCAATGCTTCGGAAAACCCCTCCATGTGCTTTTCCAGTGTGTATTCCTCTGACCGCCCAAGCGTTCCAACCATGCGTTCCTGTTCCCGCTCGGCAATGGCCGTACGCATGTCTGCTATGGAGATTTCCACGATCTCCGTACCGAGTTCCGGTTTTGGAGGGAAAAACTCGATACCTCCCCCTCGCGTGTTTGCCTGTGCGGAATCCTCGGGGGGTGGCGGGGTGGCTTGCCCGCCTCCGCCGGGAAAAAGAGATGCCTTGCCCGGCGTGCCTTTCTTTGGCGCTACCGCACCCGCCTTGCCGCTTTTCTTCTGTTTGGGTGGCATGGGGAGGGGAGAGTGTTAGGCGCTCGCCTTGCCCACGCGGGGGAGCTTGGCAACGGCTGCGCGTAGGTTGTCCATTTCGTGATGGGTGTATCCGGCGTGTGTGCGTTCGTCGCTGTGTCCCGAAAGCTTTTGGCGGAGTTCCGATGCAACGCCAGCGTTTGCGAGGGCGGAAACGAATGAATGGCGGAGCGAGTGAAAGCTAAGGCTGGAAGTATTGCGCCCGCTGCTATCCTCGCCAGCCGTGCGAAGGGCGCGGCCTTTGATCTTCGCCTTCTCCATAATGGCCTTGAAGCGGCCCGAAAGCCCATGCCTGCCACCCGTGCCCTTGCCAGCGAGTGAGGGAAAGACGGGTGCTTTACCGATTCCCCGCGTTTGATTGCGCAACCATACCCCAAGCTCATCGTGCATCGGAAGGGTGAGCACAGCGCCCGTTTTCCGTGTCTTGATGCGAAGGGATTTCGATTCCATGTCCACCGCTTCCCACGTCATTTCCGCCACGTCGCGAAGGCGGAGCCCGGTGAAATACCCGGCTAGAATCGCGCCTTGCCAGTCACCCTCCGCCGCTTCCAGCAGCTTGCCCACTTGCTCCGCCGTAAACACCTCGCGCTCCGCGTCCGTATCATCCCGCAGGGGTTCCACCGCTGCGCAGGGGTTCACGGTAATGTAGCCAAGGCGCATTGCGGCGAGGAATGGGGCGGGGAGAGTCTTTTTCAAAGCGAGATTGACCGTTGAAGGCGAGCGCCCCCCATCGCGCAAAGCATCGCGGAAAGAGCGAAGGTCTTTCGGCCCGATAGCGGCAAGCGTGAAATCCGCACGCTCCCCAAGGTGCGTGAGAAAATCCCTCACGGTTTGATCGTATTTTTTCCACGTCGCCGGAGCCGTGGTTCCATTCTTCCCCGCCACCCATTCAGACAACCATGCGCGGCATGTGTGGAAGTGAAGGGTTTCCCCTGTGCTCTTTTCGAGAATCTCCGCAACGACCTTGCGAGCGTTCGCTTCCGTAATGGTGCGATTGCGCCCTTGGGATGCGAGCCGTTCCCACGCTTGCGCCTTCTCCAAAGCGGCGGAGCGTTTGCGCTCCTTTGTCGTGCGCTGCACCCGCTCGCCACTAGGGCCGCGATAGGCTGCGAAGTAAAAGGGGGATTTTGTTTTGCGGAAGATACTCGCCATAGTGGTGACAACAATAGTGCAAACTGCCAACCGTGTCCAGCCGTATCCAGATTTGTTTGCACTCTGGTTAAAATGGTACCATTCCACGTGCGGAATGGTATCGCCGGTTCGATTCCGGCCGCAGCCACCTCCCTCTTTCTGAGGGTTTCCGGCCAATCGGACGGCGGAAAACCCGAAAGTAAGACCCAGCCAGTAAGACTCGGGCGATGGACCCTCGTGGCCCTTCCGCACTCTGAGCGACCCGTCACACCCCTGCTGGCGGGACGCATGCAATCCGCTTCCTGCGGTGAAAGATCTTACAACCTTGCTGACCCAATAGCCATCATCAGCAGAAATCCGAAGGCTGCGCCGGCGGCTAAAATCAGGGTCAAGCTTAGCGGGATCTGCGAGTAGTGATTTAGGGATGCGGCACCACCGCCGAACGTCACAGCGATGCCCGCGCCCCAATTTCGCACCGCACGGGTAGATGTATGGTTTTCGACTTGGTTCATGGGGTGAAATGGTTTCGGTTTACCAGGTATCGCGTTGAAAGTCACCGCTGGCCGGAATCACTTCGGAGGTGATGCCGTTGACCTGCTTCCTCCCGCCGAGGGTGTCGGTCTGACCGGCAGCCATTT
>JAYUWZ010000593.1:0-3621 GCA_043753265.1 Verrucomicrobiaceae bacterium | reverse complement strand
GACAAACCGGCAGACGCCACGGTCAGCATCCGGAATACACCCATCGAACGCTCTACCAGGCACCAGCGAAAGACCGTGCTCGTCGTGGAAGACGAGGCGATCGTGCGCGAACTCGCACGGATGATCCTGGAGCGCGACGGCTTCCGGGTCCTGGAGGCCGAGGACGGCCCCGCAGCCCTGAGAATATGGACCTCCCACGGGCGCGATGTGGATTTGCTCCTCACCGACATGGTCATGCCCAATGGCGTCACCGGCCGCGACCTCTCCCTGCGCCTCCTCGCCGAGCGACCCGACCTCCCGGTCGTCTACGCCAGCGGATACAGCATCGAGCTCACCGCCCCCGACTTCCAGCCCAACGAACGCCAGGTCTTCCTCCAAAAGCCCTACCTCACGGACCAGCTCCTCTCCACCGTTCGCCGCTGCCTCCGCATGGACGACGAACACACCGGCCCCGCCTGACACAACCCATGGCCAGACACAGCGAATTCGTATCCCATCTGCTCGACCTCCTCGCCCCACTCGGCGAAGTCTCCGCGCGCTCCATGTTTGGCGGCTGGGGCATCTATCGCGGTGGCAAAATGTTCGCCCTCGTCGCCTTCGAGACGTTTTACGTGAAGGTCGACGCCACCAGCCGGCCAGAATTCGAATCCCAACATCTCGCCCCCTTCGCCTACGAAACCAAAAACGGCCGGCGCGAAACGATGTCCTACTACACCGTGCCCAGCGAAGCGCTCGATTCCTCCACGCTGCTCTGCGAATGGGCCATGAAAGGCATCGAAGCCGCAGGGCGCGCGGCAACGCGAAAACCAGCGGGGAAAAAGAGAACCGCGAAATGAAAAGTGATTAGCCATGTGGACACCGCAAACTGTCATTGAACGGATCGCCAGCGGTTCGTTGCTGCCCGACTCCGTGTTCGGGTCACTCGACGCGGACGCACTTCTCTGTGAGCGCGACGACTCTTTCGATGACGATTGGGTTCGTGCTGCTGAGTCTGTACAGTTCGCATGGGAGCGTCATCCCAATGCCAGTCACAACACTCCTGCAGTTGACGCAGTGAGAGAGGCCGCCTTCAAGCGCACCTTCCACGCCTCCGGTGGTCACCACGACCTTGCGGCCGCAGTCTCCGACGATTTTGAACTCATATGCCGGCGAGCATTGCTCGGAATTGAGTCGCCGTTTATCACGGTGCTTGAGGAGGCATATGACGCACACCAGATTCCTCATTGAACAGCCAATGCCCAGGTCGATGAGCTTGGGTCGTTACGCCACCTACACGCTATGGCACTTCGCGAAGTTATCGAGACGCTCCGAAAACTGAACAGACCCACCCCACTTCGTGCTCGCCTCCCCACCGAAGCAGAAGTGGATGAGGCAGAGGAGCAACTCGGCGTCCGCCTTCCTCCCGACTACCGTTATTTCCTACTATACGGCAGTGATGTCGATTACGGTATCATGCAGCCTGCGCAAGTCACTCGCTCGGGACACAATGAGTTGATTCACTTGGTCACGAAGGCTTGGAAGGTTGGCGTTCCCAAAGAGTTCCTCCCCTTCTGCGAGGATAATGGCGACTTTTACTGTTTTGCGCCTGACGGTCGCATTGGGCGATTGTCACACGACGGTTTGAGTGGAGGTAGTTGGCCCAACTTGGCCCACTGGATTCAGGAGGTGTGGATTGAGGAGTTTCAGGAGATGCAAGATGAGTGACCAACGGTTAAACCGGTGTATAGCGAATCGCTCCGGATCGATGAGGTTGGTCGTTATCCAACAAATCATGTTCGCCTATTGAAACAAGAAATGCGCGAAATCCTATTTGAACTCGATTTGCTACGGTCGTCGGTCCTCGACCTTCCTGATCTTCAGTTAGATGGCGTTCCCTTCGGTGCTACCACTGACAGCTTCCCGCGCCACAAAATCAGCGAAGTCACATTTTCACCGATTGTCGCTAGCTCGCGCAGCGGAACTGACATCAAGCCCGAGTACTACGATTCGGCTGGCCGGGAACTCTCTTTGGACACGGTCATCGATAGCGTCATTGCCACAAACGGCATTTTGCACTTTCCTTCGAAGATCAGCTTCAAGATCGCGGCCGGCCGGGTCGCCGGCTTTGCCTTGTACGGTGATCACATGCGCCACTTCGATTATTTGCGGACACACGGGGAATTCTGCGCGGCGTTTGGGCCTGCAGACCGCATTGTCGTCAACGAATCAGACGGCGATCTCATGGGCTATGATCACTTCTTTTACCAGTCCCGGAAGCATGTTGTTTGGGACGAGTTTAACTCCCGGATTTGCTTCATCAACCTCGGCGAGTTCGATGGAAACAGCGCACCATGATTCCGCAGTTCACCCGGCTAACCATGCAATGCAGCAAACCGCTCCACCATCCCTGCTTTGGGTAGCGCTCCCACAAGCATTGGAAAACCTCCCCCCACAAATTTTCACCCCCGTGCCGCTATGATGGAATTACCGCCAATGGCCTTGCACACCCAAACTCTGACCGCTTACATCCCGTTCATCCACTGACTCCCATGAAACGCTCACTTCTCATCGCTTTCACCCTTGCCCTGGGCGCGCTTACTTTCGATGCATCCGCCCAGCAAGCCGCTGCATTTCGGCGTTTCACCACGCGGGATGGCAAAACCTTCTACGCCGCCGTTCTCGAAAAGAACAATCTCGCCGTCACCGTAAAGCTCCAGAGCGGGCAGCAGACTTCCTTTTCCATCCGCGACCTCTCCGAGCCGGACCAGATGTTCGTGCGCAAGTGGACCAAGTTCAAGGATGCGCTCCTCAACAACGCCCAGTTTGCCAAACTCACCATCAAGGAGATGCTGGAACTGCGCGGCTACCAGTCCTTCGAATTCGACATCAAGGGCAACCACATCTACGTCGAGGGCGAGATCAACGGGAAGCAGACCCGCTTCCTTGTGGACACCGGCGCACACAGTTCGCTGATGAATCTCGATGCGGCAAAGGACGCAGGTGCGGAGATCGGGCCGATGGATCAGGTCATTTTCGGTGTGGGAGGAAAAGCGCCCGCCGCGGTGTGCAAGGTGGCCTCCATCAAACTCGGCGACGCCATCATCGAAAACCGCAAGCTGCTCGCAGCCGAGCTTTTCAAGCAAGTAGGCGGCAAGGGCGACTACGATGCCATCTTTGGCGCGGACTTCCTCCGCGAGCTCGATGCCGTAATCAGCTACCGTGAGGGCCGCATGTTCCTGAAGCCCGACAACCTCAAGGTCGCGGCGGCGCCCAAACCCGGCACGCCAGCCCAGCCCGCTGCGGCCGTGTATTCCGAGTGGAAACGCTGGACCACCAGCGATGGCAAGTCCTTCACCGCGGCCCTCGTGGATAAGACCGACACCCAGGCCACCTTCCGCATGCAGGACGGCAAGGCCTACCCATGGGCGATCGACAAGCTCGCCGATGCCGACAAGGACATGGTCGCCAAATGGGATAAACTCAAGGACGTGCTCGCCAAGATGCCCGAGTGGCGCACGCTCACCACAAAGGAGCTGCTCGAACTCCGTGGCTACCAGTCCTTCGAGTATCGCAGCAGCGGCAACCACATTTTGGTGGATGGCCTCGTCGGCACCACCAAGGCGGCTTTCCTCATCGATACCG
>JAYUWZ010000592.1:0-16698 GCA_043753265.1 Verrucomicrobiaceae bacterium | reverse complement strand
CGAGCGCAGTGATCCACGCGTAAGCTGCCGCCATGCTATTGCCGTCCTCGGGCCTGAGCGTCGCTGCGCGCGCGTTGAACTGCTTCAGCGCGTCGGCGGGGTCGGTAAGCGCGCGATACATCCAGATGATGTCCGCCCATTGGTCCCACTGCGTGCCGTCCGTCGGCGTGGGTGAGACTTCCTTCGACCCGGCTTTCGCTTTTTTCGCCGCTTCCTTTTCGGCTTTTTTCACATCATCCGCGAGATTCTCGGCTACCAGCGCGGTGTAGTTTTTCCGCGCGTAGTCGGGCCAGCGGCCCAGATAGAGCGAGGCACCGGTGATTGGCAGGTAATTGATGCCGTGCACGGCCTCGGGGTTGCCGCTGAACCAAGTGCCATTCGCGCCTTTTCCGCCCCAGACCATCGTCACCACACTCACGCGATAGTCGGGGTGGTGCGTCTCGTTTCGCACGTCAAACCAGTAGTCCTCGATTGCCGCGATCTCCGTGGTGAACAGCCACGCGCCCAGATCACGCATCGCCGTGTCGCCCGTCGCCTCACCGAGCATCATCACGCCATACCATGCGTTGATAGCCTCGCTCGACGACTCGTTATTGTTGCCATCGGCAAAGCGCGAGTGACCGCTCGCCCAAGTGTGTCCGGCGTAGGGATCGAAATTGCGCAGGTAGGGAAACAGCTTGTCCGCGCGGTCGGTGCTCGCGATGTCGCGCACAAGCAGCTTCAGCATCGCGCCCCATTTGGCATCGGCCGCCCACGCGGGATCGCGGCGCGCAATCTCCCCAGCCGCGCGCAGGAAATAGCCGTAGTGGAAATGGTGATCGTTCAGTTCATTGTCGCTGCCAAAGCTGGCGGGATAGCCAATCAACGTCCCCCAGTTTTTGTCGTAGGCAAAGAGCCCCTTCGACTCTGCGACGCCGCTGGCGTCGGTTGCCGTGAGGAAATCCTCCAACGCCGTGCGCATCCGTTTGTCGCACTCCGCCACCGCGTCTTTTTCGCCGGCCTGCTCGGCGATGGGCAGAAGCGTGGCCCATTTGCCGAGCTGCTTGCCGAGCCAGTAAGTATCGCCCGTGAGTTGTGGCTTTCCGCCCAGTTCCGAGGCAATCAGTTCGCGCAGCTTTGCGCGGTCAGTCCCCTTTGCCAGAGGCAGCGAGGGGAGCGCGGGCGGCATGGTCATCGTCGTCTCAAAGCTCCTGCCCTTTGCCAGCTTCATCACCCCGCGCACACTTGCGTAGGCGAGCTTCGCGTCATCAAACGCCGCAAAGCGCCACTGGTGAGGATACAGCGCAAAGAGCGTTCCACTATCCGCTCCCTCCATGGCTTTCGTCTCGTAGGTATAGGTCGTCTTCACGCCCTTGGCGGGATCGTATTTCCAGGCCACTCGGGTATCGGTCACATACGAGTAGGCGTGCGCGCGAAAGAGCGCCAGCGTCTCTGGCTTTTCGTCGGGCAGCACTGCGAGCGAGAAATAGCCTTTCCCGTTTGTCTTCGCCGCGAGCCTGGCAGTGCCCACGCCCGACCACGTGGATCCGGCTGGCGCAAACAGGCCATACGCGCGCTTCCCCACACGCACGCCCAGCACCGCCTCCTTCTCGCTCCCTGCAAAAATCTCCGGGGCTTTTGCAAACGTGATCACCGGTTCTCCTCCTGAGTATTGCGCGAAGACGTAGGGCGAACCGTGGCCAAACGTGAGCCTCAGGCCTTTGTCCGCAGCGCCCATCTGTGCCGTGACAAACCAATCGTTCCACCCGGCCACCCGCGCATCGGGAAATTTTTCCAAGTCGGAATGCCCGAGCACGAGATCATCGCCGCCATTGGCCATGAATCCAAAAATCGCGTCCTTGTTCGCCGTGAGATTTGCCCCCGGGTAATACACGCGCAAGCCGCTCTCCACGGCCTTCACCGCGAGCGGGTGCGGATACATCACATCCGAAAATTGCACCCACGCGAGCGAGCTCCACCAGTCATTCGTGGGCATCGCACCCTTCACCTCGTCTGTCTTGAAAATTTGCGGCTGCGGCCCTTTCATCCCGGCGGGAAGCGAGTCGAGGTAAGACCCAGCCCCGGCTTTCACCACCTCGGCGGCGGACAGCGAGGTGAAGAGTGCGGGGACGGTGAGCAGAGAAAGGAGAGTGCGGACGGTGAGCATAACGGGCGATACGGAACAACTTTTCCCCCTCGGATGTTAGGCAAAATGTGGGCGAACCCATGGAATACTCAGCGTTTCCGAGCTCAACTGCATTGCGTCTCTCCCTCGCAATGAGAAAGAAACGATAATGCTTGGTGATTGCGATCCGCCCGCCATCCATTAGCCTCCCATTTGCTACACACGCTCCCCCTCGCCCGACTCAAGTGTGTGCCACTGCACAGCCCGCATGAGACCTTTTCCGGATCAATACGAAGTTCGTGTGCTTGAGCGGATCCGTTCCGCCGGTTCATCCACCACACACGCCGCACTGCTCGCGGAGAACGACGCCCTCATTCTCGGCAGCGAGCTTTCCAATGGCCGGGAAATCGCAGCGATGCGCACCGCCATCTACACCGCTCCCATCGTGGAATGGATCCAGACGGAGCGCGAGAAATTCGGCTACACGCGGCCATTTGCAGTCGTGGCCCTCGGCGGCACCGGGCGTGGTGAAAGTGCGCCATGCTCTGATCGCGACATCGCATTTCTTTTTGACGAGGACACCAAGGGCAACGAGTTCCTCGGGGAGCTGCGGCGGCAGACTCGCACGGGCGGCACATTTGAAAAGGAGCACGGCTTTGCGCTCACCGCGATGATGTGCACTCTGGAAAATTTCCAGCCGATGATCGGGAAGGATTTGAACTCCTTTCTCGACATGCGCCCGCTCCACGACCCGGACAATTTTGCGCAACGCTTCCGGGAGCATGTGCGTGCGCACTGCGATCCGTTCGAGCACTTCATCCTCATACGGGAAATCTGGAAATCCCACCACGCCTGCGCCGCCGCGTGGGAAAGGGTCGATCGCTTCGACCTCAAGGAAGACGCCCTGCGCACCTTTCAGGGTGGCGTATGGACGCTCGCCAGCGAGAATTTCCTCTCCAGCCACGAGGTGTATCGCGACCTCGTGGAGCCCGCCGATCTGGAAGCTTACTATTTCCTCCTGCGCATCCGCTGCTGGGTGAACCTGCGACACAAGCCCCATGGGCGACCCACCCATAATGGCCGCCACCCGGAGGACATCATGGAGTTCAACGACATCCTCGCGCTCGGCGAGTTGCTCGGCGCTGGTGCCAGCGAGGAGGAGCGCTACGTCTTTGCCACCGAGGTGCGCGCGCGCCTCATTTCCGCGCGCCGGCGCGTCGTGGGTTTTACCCAATCGGTGATCGAGCGCGAGTTGCGCGACGGGCGTCGCATCGCGCCAGAGAGTCCCATCCGCCTTGGCCCGGGCGGGCTCTTTCACTCCGCCTCCGAGTATGCGGGCACTCCACGCGCCCGCAGCCAGGCCGCGCTTTCCCTGCTGCTCGTTTCGCAAAAATACGATGTGCCCATCGATCCCTCCGAGCTGCAGACCACCTTTCGCAATGCCAGAAAGTGGCTCGAATGCACCCCTGCCGTCGCAGCGCTTTTTTACGAGCCCAGCGGGTCGCTCGCAAAGACGTTTGAGTTTCTCAACCAGGTCGACGGCGCGGAGGACCGCCTGTTTCCGGGCCGCGCGAAATTCGAAGCGTCCCTCGACCAGCGCGTGCTGGAGGAACGGCGCGAACTGCGCAGCGCCATCGAACTCCGCAAGCTCAAGACGCTGGAGGGCTATCTCAAAAACCCAGATGGGGATGACGACACCAACGGCCACCCGGATCGCGAGCTATCCGCCGCGGCTGTCGCAGCCTTGCTCGACGCCGATCACCTCGCCGCCGTAAAGCTTGCCCTCAAGACCAAGCGCCTGCCGCTCACCGTGGAGGACCAGGCGGCCCGCGAGGACACCTCGCTCCCGCTCCACGAGCGCTTTTCCTCCGGCTGCTCCGGCATCCCACTCAAGGAATATTACCGCAAGATCGGTCCCGATTGCGCTTTTTCCCCGGAGACCATCGCCGCGACGGAATTCCTCATCGCCAACCGCCGCACATTCAAGTCCCGCTTTCTCGATGTGCTCAACGACTCGGACGACGTGGAAACCTTCCGCGCACTTTGCGGCACCGAGCAGCGCCTGCACGCGCTCTACGTTTTCACCTCCGCCGACCGCACGGAATGGGAAAACGAACCAAGCTTTCCCGATCGCTGGTTCTTCATCCGCGAGCTCTACGGCAAGACCCTGCGCGCCTTCCGCCCCATGGTCATCAATCCCGGCGCATCGCTCGACGGCGCGGGCTATGCGCCGGATGAGGCTGCCGTGCTCAGAGACTTCGGCATCGATTTTTTCAGCGGCCTCTACCAGCGCCACACCAACCGCTTTGGCGCGGATCTCATCCGCCTCGCCCTCGACAAACAAGAACCCGGCGGACCGAGGGCCGCGTTTGTGCGCGATGGCGCGGCGTTGATTCTCGGCGTCGCGGCGAAAAACTTCCGCGGCCTCGCGGCGTGCATCAGCGGCGCCCTCTGGCGCGAGGGCGTGGACCTGCTCCAGGCGCACTTTTTCTCGGCGATGAATTACGGACTCGCGCTCGATTTTTTCCACATCGCGCCCGGCCAGGCGTGGCTCCCTCCGGAGTTCTGCCGGCTCGTGGAAAATGCCGTGCACCACCAGCTTCACATCGCCGATGCCGACGAGGCCGCGCTCCCCCGCCTTCACGCCGACATCGAATTCCGCGAGCAGCGCCCCGGCCAGTTCCTGCTCCGCTGCAAGGTGCAGCGGAACTCCAGCGGCCTCGTCTACGCGCTGTGCTTCAAAGTATTCCGCCACCTGCGCGGCGACATCCACGGCCTGCACGCCAGCGCCACCCGCGACGGCGTGTTCATCCACATCCACCACGCCCTCCCGCCCGGCACCGGAATTGACGAAGCCCGGCGGATTATTCACGAGCGGTTTTGAATACAAGTCATCCAACGCCTGGCCCGTCCCCGGGTAGACTTCATGTGTCTCCACGCACCTTCATCCTCCACACCTTCGCCACTGCCATTCTCTTCGGCAGCACTGCCTTTGCGGTGCCGCCCGATCCCATCACCATCAATGCCGAACGCATCCATCTCGGTACACCCGGGGAGCCGGAGTGGGAATGGTTTGAAAACGACCCCCCGCGCGCCGGGCGGCTCGATCTTCCTTTTCAGGCGAAGACCAGCGCCAGCGAGACCACACTCTTCATCGGCCAGGATGATGTGAAGCAGGACTGGTTCGTGGAACTCAATGGCAAGCGCCTCGGAAAGCTCTTCCTCATGGAGGAGAACCTCATCCACACCCTCGCCATACCCGCAGGCACTCTGCGCGATGGAGAAAACGTCCTCTCCTTTCTCCCACCCACCCGAGAGCGCGACGACATTGTGCTGCGAGAAATTACCATCGACCTGCGTCCCGTTGCCGAGGCCCAGCGCGACGCCACGCTGATCGTAAAAGTGGAAGACCCGAAACACGCCGCACTGCCCGCGCGCATCACCATCGTCGACGCACAAGGCGCACTCGTCCCGCTCATCGCTGCACCGGGCGAATCGCTCGCCGTGCGGCCCGGCGTGGCATATACCGGCAGCGGCACGGCAAAACTCGGCCTGCGCGCTGGGAAATACACCGTCTACGCATCGCGCGGATTCGAGTACAGCGCCGCGTCACAGCAAGTCGAATTGCGCCCAGGCGACTCGCGCGAACTCACCCTGCAAATCACCCGCGAGGTTTCCACGCCCGGCCTCGTGGGGTGCGATGCGCACATCCACACTCTCACCCTCAGCGGCCACGGCGACTCCACGCTCGACGAGCGCATGCTCACGCTCGCTGGCGAGGGCATCGAGCTCCCCGTGGCCACCGAGCACAATCGTTTCTCCGACTACTCCGAGGCCGCGCAACGCATGGGAGTGGGCAAATGGTTTACTCCCGTCATTGGCAACGAAGTCACTACCGCCGCCGGCCATTTCAACGTTTTCCCCGCAGCGATCGACGCCGCCATTCCCAATCCACGCATTACCGACTGGCCAGCCTTGATGCAGGCGATGCGCGCCATTCCAGGGTCGCGCGTCATCATGCTCAATCACCCGCGCAGCATCCATAGCAAGTTCATCCCTTTCGCGCCGGAGCATTTCGACGCCGCCACGGGCGAAAACAAACGCGGGCCCGATTTCACATTCGACGCGCTCGAGATCCTCAATTCCGGCGCGCAGCAGACCGATTTCCGACTCGTGCTCAATGACTGGTTCGCCCTGCTCAATCCCGGCAAACGCATCGTAGCCATGGGTGCGAGCGATTCGCACGACGTGAGCCGTTTCATCGTGGGCCAAAGCCGCACTTACATCGCCGCGCGAGATGACGACCCCTCGCGCATCGATGTCGCTGAAGCCTGCACAAACCTCCTCGCAGGACGCGCCATCGTGAGCATGGGCTTGCTCCCGCAACTCACGGTGGAGGATCGCTTCACCATCGGCGATCTCGCCACAGGCCTGCCCGAACAAATCCGAGTCCGCGTGAAAGTCCACGGCCCCTCATGGGTCAGTGCCGTCAAAGTCGAACTCTTCGCAAACGGCGTAATCATAAAGGAAGCAGCCATCGATCCCGCGAAGGGAAACGCCCCCGGCGAGAAGTGCGACCTCACTTGGACCATCCCGCGACCTGCTCTCGACACGCACCTCGTGGCACTTGCCACAGGCCCAGCGGTCACCGCCCCCTTCTGGGCCATGACCCGCCCTTACCAACCCGCATCGACCAAATGGAAAGGACAGTCCATAGGCCTCACCAATCCCATCTGGCTCGATGGCGATGGCGACGGAAAGTAACGTGGACTTCCAGTCCGCCGTGGTGGGCCATTGCGCGGGAGGTGCAATGTTATCCCTGCTTCAATCCCTCCCATGCGGACAGGATGTCCGCGCTACATTGCTACTCCTTTCGCGCGAGAGCCAGCTTCTCATCGATGCGCTTCAACTCCCGCACCAGGGAAAAAAACTCGCGTTGCAGGCTGAACGACTCTGCGAAGAGCCTCTTTGCCTCGGTCCTTCCGCTGTTGTTGGGGTCCTTGCGCAAACGCTCGAGCAGCACGCGCTGCTCAGAGTTGATTCGCACACAACGGATACAGAGGGATTCCTTCTGCGCCCCAAGATCCTTGAGGCTCTGGACAGCGAGACTATTCATACGAAAAGCTATCGGGTTCTCATGCATGGCTGCGCGTATTCATCTATAATTTTCATAACCCCTTTTGATACCGGCGCACCCGCTTTCCAGTAACACTTTCGCTACACCGCGAGCCCGGGCTCGTCCTCCGCAGAGCACCCATGGCCGTTCGGGGCTGATAGCGTATCTTCTGCGAGCTTTGCCAGTTCCTGCGAATCAAGGCGCTTCGGGAGTTGGCTAATCGAGGAACGGCTGCTAACGGTGAAAAAGCATTTCCATGTTTGCGATATGAACCACGGCTTCCGTTCACGCTCTGCCACAGCACTCTACGCCCTTGCCCTGGGGCTTGGTTCATCGCTGCATGCCGACCCTGCGCCTGCACCTCTTGCTCCCCCTGTTCCCGCACCAGCCGCACCGGCCGCACCGGCCCAACCAGCACCCGTGCCACCAGCACCCGCTGTAGCACCCGTTCCCGTTCCCGCACCGCCCGCACCGCCCGCTCCTCCCCAGCCTGCTCCAGCTGCCACCCAGCCCGCACCTGCCAAACCTGCGGTCCCGCAACCCGCCCCTCCTGCACCTGAGCCCCCCAAACCCGAGCCACCGAAGCCCCCTCGCGAACTCGCACAGGTACCCACGTGGTCAGCGGAGGATTTCGAATACTTTCAGCACGGCTCGATAAGCACCGAGATGATTCCCGAGGCCGTGCTACGCGCCTTCATCCGGATTTACCCCGACCTTTTTCCAAGCAAGGACCTTACCCACCTCGGGCTGCTGCCCGATCCGAAATTCGGGTGGCCGGTGGGCATCAGCCGCAAGGAAGTGCCGCACCTCGGCGCGCTCCCCTCGCTCGGAATCAATTGCGCGGCGTGCCACGTCACCGATTTCCAGCCACTCGGCGGCGGGGAAACAATACGAGTGATCGGTAGTGCCGCTCACTTTGATGCCGAGGCCTTCTTCGGTGCCATCGTTGCCGCGTCCTTCCGCACCTCGGAGACGCCAAACATGAAGCGGTTCCTGGGGGCCTACCTCGCCGAGAGCAATCCCGCGGATGCCGCAAAGATTCAGCCGATCTTCGAGGCCAAGTGGAAGGAGCAGGAGGAGAAAGTCAACGCGGTGCTCATTGCCAATCCCTTCGGCGCAAGAGACATCGCGCCGGGCAATCTGCATTTCCTCGCGCCGGGCTCGCTCCAGATGGACCTCATGAAGGTGCAGGTCGCCGAATTTCCCGGCTTCGTGGAACTCATGGTGAAGCTCTTTCACAACATGCGGGCGTCCATCCATGTGCCGGACAAACCGCCGGAAAAACTTCCGCCGTCCTCCGGCCCTGGGCGCAGCGACGCATTTGGGTATCTTTCCGCAGTGCTCCTCGGAACTCCTGCCCCATACGCCCCGGTGAAATACGGCATCCTGTTCAACCTGGAAAACCGCCCATGGGTTCACTGGGACGGCAATACCCGCGCGCCCGTAGGCCGCAATCTCCTCGCATCCCTGGGACTCGGCGCGCCGCTCATCGGAAAAAAAGCGCTCATCGATTTCACGGGGATGAAACGCCACACGGAGCTCACCGAACGCATCCGTGCGCCAAAGTATCCCTTCGCCATCAATGAAGATGCCGCCAAGCGCGGCGAGGCGCACTACCAGGCGCAATGCGCGCGCTGCCACGACGTGCCGGAAGGCGAGGCCCGGCTCCACGCCCCCGCCGAGATCGGCACTTCGACTCACCGCATCGATCAGTTCACCAAGGAAATGGCCGATGGCTTCAATGCCCTCATCGCGGGGCTGGAGATGCCCGGCTACGAGGCCTCGCCCTTCCCGGGCATCCGCTCCACGGGCAAACTGTGGGCACTGAGCATGCCTGGCGTGTGGGCACGCGGCCCCTTCCTGCACAACGGCTCCGTGCGCACCATGCAGGAACTGCTCACGCCATCCGCCGAGCGCCCCAAAAAGCAGAAGCGCGGCTCGCGCACTTACGACCCCGTGCAGATGGGCTTTACCGACGAAGGCCCCTACGAACTGGACGCCACACTCCCGCACAATTCCAACGCGGGCCACGAATTCGGCACCGCGCTGACTCCCGAGGAAAAGAAAGACCTCATCGAGTTTCTCAAAACCCTCTGAGCAAGCGCGCAAGACCACTCTGGAATTCGAACAATCATCCACCCAACCATTATGAAACACACAGCATCCGCAGTCTGGAACGGCACCCTCAAGGAAGGCAAAGGCACCATCTCCACCGAGTCCGGCGTGCTCGACAGCGCCCCCTACTCCTTCCGCACTCGCTTCGAAGACGAGAAGGGCACGAATCCCGAGGAACTCGTGGGCGCAGCCCATGCGGGATGTTTCTCCATGGCGCTCTCGATGATCCTCGGCATGGACGGCATGACCCCCGAGAAAATCGAGACAACGGCCACCATCACCCTGGAGAAAGTGGGCGACGGCTTCGCAGTGACCTCCAGCCACCTCGACGTGACCGCGACCATCCCCGGCGCCACCGACGAGGCTTTCCAAGCTTCCGCTGCAAAAGCCAAGGCAGGGTGCCCGATCTCGAAATTGCTGAATGCAAAGATCACGATGGACGCGCGTCTGGCGTAGAAGCACTTCCGGTGAACGGCGCGGACGCCAGTCACTCCCGATTGATCCACCGATAGACCGCCTGCGAGTTCTTCGAGAAATACTTCTCCAGCGCAGCCCCGCCCTTCGCGCCGAAATACTCGTTCACGATGCGGAATTGATCCGCGTACGTCCCTCCCTTTTCACTCACGGGCCAGTTGCTGCCGTAGACCAGACGATCCTCGCCGAAGTGTTCCCAGCAATGATCCAGAATCGGAGCGTAAAACGCGGTTTCACGCGGAGCTTTGCCATGCTCGGCGGATGACATCGCGGTCTGCTCGATAAGCGCGGAAACCTTGCACCAAATGTTGCGCTGGCTGCCTGTCGTGCGGATGCCCATGCGCCACGCTTCCGCGAGCTTTTGCGGGTCGCCGGCACTGCCGACGTGATCCACGATGATGCGCAGTGCCGGGACATCCGCCGCGAGTTGAGCCACGGCGGGCAGCATGGTATGCGGGCCGTTCACATCGAGCGAAAGGCCGAGGTCCGCGAGCAGCGTCATCCCGCGCTTGAACCCCGGATCGTTCACGTCTTTCTGGAGGTTGATGTTCGAGACGCGGATGCCGCGAAAAATCGGATTCGTAGCGAAACGCTTCACGTGCTTCGCAAAGTCCGGGTCGTGCGGCAGGAGGTTTCCGACAAACCCCACGATGCATTTTTCCCGCGCGGCGAGTTCGAGAATCCACGCATTGTCCTCCACCAGCCGACTCGCCTCCACCACGACGGTTTCCTTTACCCCTAGCGGCGTTGCCACTGCGAGCCAGTCGCGCGGCAAAACAGTGCGGTAAAGCGGCGAGCCCTTCGGCGGCCACGGCACTCCCTCCGGGCGGGTGGGATCGTAGAAGTGGGTATGGGTGTCGACGATGCGCAGGGCAGCGGTCGCCGCAGGAGCCGTGGCGGCTGCCAGGCCGGCTACCGCGAGCGCGGAGCGTTGCAGGAATGTACGTCGGTTCAAGGGGAGCGGATGCATGGCGGAGGTCATGAATTGAATCAGTCCATTTTTCGACCCTTTTCGTTTGGTGCGGCCCTCCCGCATCGCACCCCAAAACGAAAAAGACCTACAGCTTGCCGGATGCGATCTCCCCGGCTAGCGTGCGCGCCCTTTTTCTAAAGACCAACATGAGCCAGCAAACTGCAATCACGCCCCGCCGCGACGAAGACTTTCCCGAGTGGTACCAGCAAGTCGTCCGCGCAGCCGACCTCGCCGAGAACTCCGACGTGCGCGGCTGCATGGTCATCAAGCCCTGGGGCTACGGCATGTGGGAACGCATGCAGCATGGGCTCGATGGCATGTTCAAGGCCACCGGCCACAAGAACGCGTACTTCCCGCTTTTCATCCCGCTGTCCTACCTCGCAAAGGAAGCCGAGCATGTGGAGGGCTTTGCCAAGGAATGCGCCGTGGTGACACATCACCGCCTGGAGTCCGACGGCAAGGGCGGCCTGCGCCCCGCGCCCTCTGCGGAACTCACGGAACCGCTCATCGTGCGGCCCACCAGCGAGACCATCATCGGTGCCACCTACGCAAAGTGGGTGCAGAGCTATCGCGACCTGCCCATCCTCATCAACCAATGGGCCAACGTGGTCCGCTGGGAGATGCGGCCCCGCGTATTCCTGCGCACCGCGGAATTCCTGTGGCAGGAAGGCCACACCGCGCACGAGACGGAAAAGGAAGCACGCGCGGAAACTGAGCAGATGCTCGAGGTCTACGCCACCTTTGCCCGCGACTGGCTCGCGCTGCCTGTATTCACCGGCGAGAAAAGCGAGGGCGAGCGCTTCCCCGGCGCGGTGCAGACGCTTTGCATCGAGGCCATGGTGCAGGACCGCAAGGCCATCCAGGCAGGCACGTCGCACTTCCTCGGCCAAAATTTTGCGAAGGCCAGCGGCATCCAGTTTGTCTCGCGTGAGAACAAGCAGGAGCACGCGTGGACGACCTCATGGGGCGTGAGCACCCGCCTCATCGGCACGGTCATTATGGCCCATGGCGACGACGACGGGCTCATCCTGCCGCCCCGCATCGCACCCTCGCAGGTGGTCATTGTACCCGTCACACCCAAGCCCGAGCACCGTGAATCCGTGCTCGCCGCGTGCAACGAACTCGCCGCCAAGCTGCGCGCGACCACCTTTGCCGGCGAACCCATCCGCGTGGAGATTGATTCGCGCGACCTCGGCGGTGGAACAAAGAGCTGGGAATGGATCAAACGCGGCGTGCCCGTGCGCGTGGAGATCGGCCCCCGTGATCTGGAAAAGGGGACGCTCGCCGTCGCCCGCCGCGATCGCGCCCACAAGGAAAAGGCCTTTCCCACGAGTGCGGACTTCCTCGCCGGCGTGGCCACGACGCTGCAGGAAATCCACGACACCCTCATGGCCCGCGCCAGCGCCCTGCGCGAAGCCAACACGGTGAAAATCGAAACCAAGGAAGACTTCGTCGCGTTCTTCACCGCGAAGAACAAAGACAAGGCCGAGATTCATGGAGGCTTCGCCTTCGCTCATTGGGACGGCTCCGGCGAGACGGAGACCGCAATCAAGGAAGAGCTGAAAGTGACCATCCGCTGCATCCCGTTCGACTCCCCGGAGGAAGACGGCAAATGCGTGTGGACCGGCCAGCCCAGCAAGAAGCGGGTGCTCTTTGCAAAGAGCTACTGAGCGGGAAATCGTCGGAGTAGCGAACGGCGACGCAGCCCGAATGCAGTCCCGCCTTTAGGCGGAAGGAACTGTGCTGCCTGGAAGGAATTGGGGCACCACGGTGATACGAACAATGCATTCCGCCTGAAGGCGGGACTACGTACGCGCTGCGTCGCGATGCTCCACCCAATCACCGCAAGACGAAAAACTCCCCAGTTTTCACTGGAGAGTGATTTGACGAAGCTGGCATCGCTGCCAGCCGCAGTCTGTGCCGGGCGAGCCCGGACTACTTTGCGGCCACGGCCACGGCTTGCGCCTGGCTCTTCGCAGCAGCGAGGCGTTCAGCCTTCTTGCGGCGGGTTGCGGTCTTCTTAACGTTGTTTTTGCCTTTGCAGTGTCCCATAGGATCGCCAACCCAATACGGCTTGGAGCCATGTACCAAGCGGATTCGACAAATTTCGACAAATTTCGGCTCCTCCTTATTGGGCGCGCAGCGTGGCACCCGCACCGGAGCCACTTGCATTGCCGGAAGCAGCCACCCCGTGCCGATGGCCATCATGCCCTGCGGAGACACTCCCACTTGAGGAACAACCGGAATGGGCGAAGGCGAGTAGAGCGAGGGCCAGCAACAGGGTGAGACGTTTCATACGTGAACGAATCGCTACCGTGCAACGCGCCGCGTGTGCTCAAATTAGAACTGACCTTCCACCGGCGTTTGCATCAGCCCGAGAGCACGGTCGAAAATGGAAGGTTCATGGATTTCCGTAATCCGTTTGGCGCGAGTGAGATCGTGTTCAAAAACCGCCGTTTGCTGCGCGGCAAACCCCGCATGGAGCACGTTGAGGTTGGACTCGTCATTCAAATGCAAGGAGCGGTTGTCGAAGTTGGCGGAACCGATTGATGTAAAGAAACCATCCACCACGAGCAGCTTCGAATGAAGCATGGTCGGCTGATACTCGTAGAATTCCACGCCACTTTCCAGCAATGCCTTCCAATGTTTCTGCGAAGCCCTGCGCACCATCTTCTGGTCAATTTGAGGGCCCGGAACGATCACCCTTACCCGGACACCACGGCGGGCCGCCGCAGTCATGGCGTCGACGACGTCCTGGTCGGGCGCAAAGTAGGCATTCTGGATGAGGATGGATTTTTTAGCAGACCCAAAAACCATGTGGTACAAAATAGGAACTCCATAGCTGCCGCGCTGGGGGGATGAATAGAAGGCGCTGGCGGTGATATTACCCGTGGGCCGGAGCGGCGGAAAAAAATCGGGGCCGTGGAGGATCTGCTTCTGGGCTCTGAGCCAATTTGCTGCAAATGCAGCCTGAATATCTGCCACAACGGGACCTTCTATCCTATAGTGGTTGTCCCGCCAGTGCTCCGGCGATTGGGCGTTCCCACGCCATAGATCAGAAATCCCCACGCCCCCGATGAAACCAACCTTTCCATCTATCACCAAAAGTTTGCGATGGGTGCGGTTGTTAAAGCGAAGCAAGTAAGGGCTCCACCCCGGGTTGTGCCGCACTACCTTCACCCCCGCTTCGATCAAGGCAGCGTCGAAGCGCTTCGACTTGGAGCCACCGTGGGCATCAATCGCAACCAATACCTGCACACCGGCCCTGGCGCGCTCAATCAGCGCATCCACAAACGATTGGGCCACCGTTCCGCGTTCAAAAACGTAGGTCTCAAAGGTCACGCTCCGCCTGGCACTCCGAATCGCACCAAGCATGGCGGGGAAAATTTCGTCACCGTTTTGCAGGGTGGTAATGGAGTTGCCCTCATTGAACCGGGCGCCCAGGAGATTGCCCACCGACTGCCGGAACTCCGGACTTCGGACACCGGCTTTGGCAGTAAGCGGTTTGAGCCCGAGATCCGGAGCACAGCCGCTCAGCAGGAGGAGAGCAAAGATACCCGAAAGCAGACGTTTGTGGAGAGCCATATGGCTATATCGCACGCGAAGGTTCCGCTGCGTGTCCCCGCGTCCCCAGAATGGCCAATCGATCTCCAACACCATCCCAACCTCACGGCTTTGCTACGTAACCTGAATACGGCAGGGTGTTGCCTTCGTCCTTGCCGATCGTCTTCATCTCATTGCCCCGCGTTTCCTTGATGCGCACCGCGAAGGGGTCGCCGTTGTAGCAAACCTCCGAGAAGAACGCGAAGACCGAGGAGTTCTCGTTCACAAACATCGGGGCGAGCTTTCCTGCGGTGGTTGTGTAGCTGAACCCACCCAGCACCTCGCTGCGTCCACCTCCTTTGGTCTCGATCAGCGTGCCACCGCGCTCGGTCTTGTAGCCGAGAATCCACAGGTCGCTCGCATCATTCAGCAGATGAGTGCCTTCGTTCTCAATGTTTACCTGGCGTCCCCAAAAACGTTGTTTGTGCAGCTTGAGCCCGTGCGTCACGAAATCCTCGCCAAAGAACTCCCCACCCTCAGCGGCGGGCGTGCTCGTCACGGTGCAATCCGACACACTGCGCATCACAAGCGTGCGCTTGGTGGCGAGTTCCAGACCGCCATGAATGTTTGCAAAGTGCTCGATGACCACCACGGGCGCGCTTCCATCCACGAGTCGAAAATCCGGCTTCAGCCCCCTGCCATAGTTGATCATCCCGCCCAGCCCGACGATGCGCCGCACCTTACCACCGATGGTCACCGCCGTTTGCATACGGTAACTTCCCGGCAGGAAAACCGTCGTGGCCCCGGAGTCCATCGCCTTCTGAATGGCTGCGGAGGAATCCTCCTTCCCTGTGGGATCGGCACCAAGGGTGTCCACATTAGCCCAGAACTGCGGGTCATCCCATGGCACTTCAGGCGTTTCCTTGATGGGAAGGCGCATCGACTGAGGAGATGAGGGAAACGGACTGGTGGGACTCTGGCTACTGTAGTCCATGATACCAGGGCCGAGGCTGCCGGGCTTGTCCTCTCCCTTGATGCGGAAGGCTGCGCCAAAGTCCGGCGTGGTCATGTCTGCCAGCGCGCGGCTGTAGCCCGAGGTCGGCACATCGCGCAGCAAAATCCGCCCGCCGTTATAGTTCACAATTGCCGGTGCATTGCCGGCGTTTCCCTTTCCTTCGAGCCGGGCATCGATGAGTGCGAGCACGCCATAGGTTCCCACGGCGGGCACAGTGTTCTCGCTCATCAATCCACGGATGCTGATGCACTGGCCCTCATTGTGGAATCCCATCTCGCGTTGCCCGCGCAGGGTGATGTTTTCAAACACCTGTCCGTTCACAGCACGCCCCGTGACGATGCCCCGGCGGAAGCCAGACACCTCGCAGTTCCGCACGAGGAGGGGGCCATTCATGTCGCGATGGGCGAGGTCGAGCCCCACTGCACCACTGCCTTCTGGAGCGACAAAGCGGCAATCCCGCACTGCCCCGCTGTTGTTGGAATAAAACTGCAGGGCCGTGGCGCCGGGGTTCTGCCTTCCCACGTCGAAAGTGAGGTTTTCCACGTAATTGTGAAACCAATCCGCAGAGCCAAATCCGCCGCACCACATCATGGCTTGCGGCTTTGCGGAATCCGTGAATGTGCCGTCTTTCAGGCGTAGAATGCTGCCATCCCGGCTCTGGCCGCAGAGGTATGTTTTTCCCCAGTTGTCCCTGCCCTCCCATTTCTTCGGCCACGTGAGGGTCCTGCTCACGAGATAGGTGCCATTGGGAAAGTACAGCATCCTGTGGTGGCCCGTGTTTTCATTGATGGCACGCTGGAGGGCATCCGTGTCGTCGCTGACGCCATCGGCCTTTGCGCTGTAGGGTGCCTTGGTGACATCGACCACAAAGGGCGATGATGGAAAACGCCGCTCCGGCGGCGCGAAACGCGGCTCGGCCGCATGAGCAAAGGCTTGCAGACACAGCAGGAAGAGAGGGAGCAAACGGTGCATGGAAAGTACCTGGATGAAGCTAAACTCATCCTTACGCCTCCCAAACCCGCAGCGACTCATTCCGCTCCCAAGTATCTCGCCCCTAGAAAACGCCTACTTCTTCACATCCGCCACCTTGGGGGCGGAGGCGGTGGCTTTGTCCACTCGGAGGATGCCACCGCTTGCGATGGTGTTCGTCATGGGTTCGCCGTCGCGGAGGAGGGTGAAGCTGGCAAAGACCGTCTTGTGCTGGCCGGCTTGCGCCTCGGGTGTGGCCTTGATGCTGAAGCGCACTTCCTTGTCGTCCTTGGTGATTTCGCGTTCCTCGGCAGTCACGCCCTGAGGCAGGCCTACGAGAGCGACCTTGGCCTTGCCTTCAAAGGGCACCTTCTGGTCGAGCTTCAGGG
>JAYUWZ010000591.1:0-3626 GCA_043753265.1 Verrucomicrobiaceae bacterium | reverse complement strand
TCACCGAGCTGTGCAAAGATGGGGTTTTGGTGCCGGTGCATCATCTGCGGGCAGCCATTGCCGAGATGCGTCGACATCATCGCCCCCGCCTCGCAAGCGCGGGCGATGCACGCGGTATCCGCCATCGTGTGCCCGATGGAAGGAATCACTTTTTCCGCGCGCAGTTTCGAGATGAATGGCATGGCTCCTCGCACCTCGGGGGCGAGCGTCACCAGGCGGATGCGATCCCCTGCCACCTTCTGCCAGCGCTTCCACAGCTTTGTGTCTACGTTCTTCACGTGCGCCAGAGGATGCGCGCCCCGCGCGCCCTCCTCGGGGCTGATGAACGGACCTTCCAGGTGAAAGCAGGGCACCGAGCGCGCGGCCTCGGCATCGCTCGCCAGCGCCTTGCACATGTCGCTCAGGTACTCGTCCATGGCATCGGGCGCGGCGGTGATGAACGTGGGCAGCACCTCCGTGCAGCCGTTCTCCCACATGGCGCGGATTGCTCCGCCGAGCACGATGGGCTCTGTTTCGCGGCGGTTAAAGTCAACGCCCGCGTAGCCATTGCACTGCATGTCCACAAAGCCGGGGCCAAACACGGCCGTGGCTGGCTTGCGTACGCGGCGGATGGAGCCAAGGCGCTCGCCCTCGAACCGGAATTCATACGTGTGACCGGTGCGGTAGTGCGCAGCGTGAATCGTGCGGGTGGTTGGTCTCGGCATTATCGTGATCTAGCGCCTTTGTGGTGGCTCGCCAAGTGGTTGCTGTGAGACATTAGGAATCCTGAAGAAATAGGGCTCGTTGACTCGCTGCACTGTCGCTTCAGGGAGTGGGATTCCTGGCGGACTTTCTCCGCCCGCAGTGAGCATTTTCCTTCGTGTCGATCATCGCATGGAATGCTAATGGAATCATATGCGCTCATTTGATGTGGACCTCACCCACGCTGAATCATTTCAAGACTTTGTTGATGCCTTCAACGATGGCTTCTGCCTGCCTGTAATGCATAGTTTTGGTGACTCCCGCGAAACGCATCTTTGGGAGGGAAGGAATTGGAATGCATTTCATGATTACCTCTCGTGGCCACAGGAGCAGGATTACGTCATTACGTTTAAGGGTTGGAACGCGTCCTCCGCGCTTACCGTAGAGGAACGGGAAATGGTGCTGAGCATTCTCAGGGATAGCCCCCATGTGCGGGCGAATTTCACGTAACATGCGTTTCTTTCTTGGTTGCTGAGATGTTACGACTCACTCCGCTTCCACCCAGAGACTTTCGGAGTGCGAGTTGAACTCGGGCGCATACATGCACTGGATGGCGGCGAAGCCGGTTTGGTATTTGCCGCGGTGTACGACTCTTGTCGTGTATTCGAAGACGTAGCTGCCCTTTGGCAGGTAATCGATGAAGAAGTGGCTCGCCGTGTCCTTGGTGGATTCGTAGTATGCTAGGCCGTCCTGGAACTTGTATTGCGAGAGCACGTTTACGGGCTCGGTGCCGCTGCCTCGGTGGTCCTTGAGGTGCACGTATTCCATGTCTCGATCGGTGCGGAGGACGATGCGGACTACCAGTTCGTCGCCGATTTTCACGGGACCTTTCACCGCTTCGAGCACGGGGCCTTTTTTGGTGAGCTGGCGCGTGTAGAGGGATTTCGCGAGCTTCAGCGGAGTGCCCTCGTGGGCGGTCACTTTCGCCATGTCCTCGAGGTACTGCCAGTGCACGCTGCCCCACGCCACACCTTTGTCGATCTTCTTGAGCGTGATGCGGCCTTGCTCGGGCTTGATTTCTCCGCGCACAAACTTCTGCTCGTAGAAGCCGGTGCCTGCCTCGACTTTCTCGGGCTTGATGACTTCACCCGCGAGCGTGAGTTCCACGAGCGCATCGGAAGCCAGCACGTTGTCGCCGCGCAGCAGCAGCGCGTAGATGGCGTCGGCCGTGGCCTTGGTGGTTTTCCAATCCTGCGTCTGCTTTTGTTTCAGCAGCCACACCTTGCAGTCCTCCACGGACTTCGCATCGGCCATCACTTCATCGAACGCCTCGATCATCAGCGCCTGTGTCTCGATGGGTGCGCGATACCACCACCAAGCCTCCTCGGTGTCGCGCCAGAAAAGTCCCATCTCCTCGTTTTCCACGGAGCGTTCCTTGATGGATTTCATGATTCCCTCGGCGGCGGGCTTGTCGCCAAAACGCTTGAGCGCGATGGCCACGTGGCCCTGGTTTTGGCGCGCGAGCTTGAGCCAGTGCGTGCGGGCCTGGGCGAGGAAGAAATCCACCGCTTCTTTGTGCTGGGCGGGGATGGGCTTGTCTGCGAGGTAGAAGCTGCGGCCATACAGATACATGGCGATCACGGGGCTCAAGTTATTCGCCTTTTTGTCGCCGTGCTTGAGGATGTCGCGGTAGATGCGCTCGATCCATGCGTCTAGCGAAGCGATGGCGCGGACGGCGGGGGCCGTGTCGATCTTTACGCCGAGATGGCGCAGGCGGCCAAAGCCCGTGGTGATGTAGAGCGTGATGTAGTCGTTGCCACGTCCGCCGGGGAACCAGGGCCACTGGCCGTCGCCGAGCTGCATCTCACTTAGCTTGCGCAGCGTGCGCGCGGTCTCGTCGTTGAGGCGGTTGTTGTCGAAGAGAATGCCTACGTTGCGGCGCGACTGGCTTTCCTTCTGCGCCTGCCGCAGCCAGGGGGTCTCCTCGATCATCACCGATTTGAGGTCCTGGTTTTTCTCCAGCGGGCTATCCAGCGCGGGCGTGCCTTTCCATTGGTCAAACACCCCGCGGATTTTCGGGTCGGAGCTTGCGATGTGGCGTCCGAGCGCATTCGCGTAGAGCCGGTTGAAGGTCTGCTCGCTACATTCATGCGGGAACTCCATGAGGTACGGCAACGCCATCACCGCATACCACGAGGGGTTGGACACCATTTGCACGGTGAGCGATTGCGACTTGAGCGTGTCGGATTTTCCGGACTCCAGCAGACGCTTGAACTCGAAGTTCTTCGTCTGCGGCCCGCGCACCGGGAGCGGCATGGATTCCGTCACCAGCGTGCGGCGCGAGAGCACGGGCAGCATGCCCTCCTCGCCGTCGGAGAGCTTGGCGGTGGAGCCCACAGCCTTGTAGCTCAGCGGCTCCGCGTCATCGGGCACTGCGAGCTTCCACTCGAAGCTGCGCGACTCCCCGGCGGGGAGATCGAATGGCTGGTCGGTCACCTTGTTTGCGAGCTCTGCGTCGGCGGTCTTGCCGGTGCGGGCATGGGCGAGTGTGAGGCGCACGGAGCCGGTCTGGCGCGTAGGCGATTGGTTGGACACCTTCACCGTGAAACCCAGCGCGTCGCCCTCGCGGAGAAAGCGGGGCGCATTCGGCTGCACCATGATGTCCTTCGACGTCACCACCTTGTCCTCGATGTATCCGCTGCGCAGTTCCTTATCGTGCGCAAAGCCGATGAAGCGCCACGTGGTGAGCGCCTCGGGCATGGTGAATTCCATCGCCACCGAGCCATCCTCGCGGGCGATGAGCTGCGGGAAAAAGAACGCGGTTTCGTTCAGGTTTTTGCGGGCGGTGATGGTGCCGAGATCGATATTCGGTGCGGGCGGGGCTTCGGCAGCCTGCTCGGGCGCACCGTTCTTGCTCTTCTCCATTGGGGCGGCCAGTGCGGAGG
>JAYUWZ010000590.1:0-1540 GCA_043753265.1 Verrucomicrobiaceae bacterium | reverse complement strand
GCGTCGAGGTCCGCGTCAAGGGCCCCGGCGCCGGTCGTGAATCCGCCATCCGCGCCATCCAGGCCGTCGGTTTGGAAATCACCATCATCAAGGATGTGACGCCTGTGCC
This sequence comes from Verrucomicrobiaceae bacterium, assembly GCA_043753265.1. GTDB lineage: Bacteria > Verrucomicrobiota > Verrucomicrobiia > Chthoniobacterales > Chthoniobacteraceae > SXWH01. Next base: position 1,431 of record JAYUWZ010000590.1, on the reverse strand, counting down.
GCACAACGGCTGCCGTCCGCCAAAAGCACGCCGCGTTTAATCCCAACCACTTACTGCAATGGCACGTTATACAGGTCCCAAGGACAAAATTGCCCGCCGCTTCAACATTCCGTTGTTCGGCCCCACCAAATACCTCGAGCGCAAGAACTACCCTCCAGGCCAGCACGGCCCCAAGGGTAGCCGCCGCAAAATCAGCGAATACGGCACCGCATTGACGGAGAAGCAGAAGCTTCGCTACCAATACGGAGTCCTCGAGCGCCAGTTCCGCCGCATCTTCGAAATCGCGAGCAACCGCCGCGGCGTCACGGGCGAAATCCTTCTCCAGCTTCTGGAGAGCCGTCTCGACAACGTGGTTTACCGCCTCGGTTTCGCAAACAGCCGCTCGGCCTCGCGCCAGATGGTCAGCCACGGCCACATCGCCGTGAATGGCCGTCGCTGCAACATCAGCAGCTACACCTGCCGCCCTGGGGACATCATCTCCGTGCGTGAGAAGGAAAACAGCCGCCGCCTCGCCACAAAGAACATGGAATTGACCAGCGTCCAGCCCACTCCGGACTGGCTCTCGGTCAACAAGGACCAGTTCACCGGCACGATGGCCCGCATTCCTACCCGCGACGAAATCGCCCCCATCGTCAACGAGCAGCTCATCGTCGAACTTTACTCCAAGGCCTAACCGCCAAAGAGTCCCAAGCGACCTTTCACAAAGCCGGCACCGTCTCACAACAGTGCCGGTTTTTGCTGTACTGGAATGAATGTCAGAAAGGGGTCTGGAAATGCCCGCTGGGAGCGCCGATGTCCTCAATCGGCCACCTCACAGCGCGAAGCGCCTGCCAATTTGCCTCGCATTTCTCGCGGCACCCCACCGTTTCCATAACTGAGTTTCAATCACCCACGCTGGCGGAGTACCAGAGACAAAGCCTTCAAAAGAGTCTCCGCAGTGTAAGGCTTGAGCAAAAAGTGGTTCACTCCCAGGCTGGCAGTCTGCGCTGATTGATCACTGGCGGCGAGACCGCTCGCCGCGATCAAGCGGACCGCGGGGTTCATTTCTCGCAATATACGGATGGTGGAGGGGCCATCCATCACGGGCATGGCCATGTCCGTGAGCACCACCGCAATTTCTTTGCCACGCGACGCATAGCAGGCCACTGCCTCGACACCGTTGCCCGCAAGGATGACCCGGTAGCCGAAAGAGGTGAGCGTTTGCTCCGTGATTTGACGCACCGCCGTCTCATCATCCACGACGAGGATGAGTTCATCGTGACCGCGAGGGAGCTCGGCGGCGGTTTGCTCCGCAGCTTCCTGGGAACTCTCCGTTTGGGCGGGAAGGTAGATTTTGAAGGTCGTACCCTTGCCCTTCTCGCTATACACACGGATGAAGCCCCCGTGGCTCCTCACGATGCCCATCGTAGTGGAGAGGCCCAGTCCGGTGCC
>JAYUWZ010000589.1:0-1542 GCA_043753265.1 Verrucomicrobiaceae bacterium | reverse complement strand
CCATCGCACCCGGGCGGAGATTTTGCAGATTAACGTCGGCAAGCTCTGCAATCTCACGTGCGTGCATTGCCACGTGAACGCCGGGCCCAAGCGCAAGGAGGTCATCACGCTGGAAACCGTGGACCGGCTGGTCGAGTGGCTGGCCGCCACCGATATCGAGACGCTGGACCTGACGGGCGGAGCGCCGGAAATGATTACTGATTTCCGTTATCTCATCGAGCGTGTGCGCGCGCTGCCGCAACGCCGAAGAATTATTGACCGCTGCAATCTCACGATACTTCTCGAACCCGGCTATGAGGGCCTGGCCGAGTTTTTGTGCGAGAACGAGATCGAGATCGTGGCGTCAATGCCCTGCTACCAGCCGGAAAACGTGAACGAGCAGCGTGGTAATGGTGTGTTCGACGCCAGCATCGCGGCCCTGCAAAAACTGAATCAACTTGGCTATGGCCGGCGATCTGAACTGCCGCTGCACCTCGTGTACAATCCCAACGGCGACTTTCTGCCCGGTCCCCAAGAAGAATTGGAAGCGGATTATAAGCGCGAGCTTGCCGCGCATTTTGGCATCGTTTTCAACCGCCTCTACACTATAACGAATTTACCCGTTTCACGCTTCGCGAGCTGGCTCCGCCACGAGGGGAAATATGAGGCCTATCTCGACCTCCTTGTTTCCGCCTTTAACCCTCACACCCTGGAGGGGCTGATGTGCCGGAATACCATCAACGTGAGCTGGGAAGGTCGTATCCATGATTGCGACTTTAATCAGATGATGAAGATGCCATTGGGTGGCGGACAACCTAGATATTTGTGGGAGGTGACGCCGGAAGAGCTGGAGACTCAGAATGTCGCCACGGGCAATCATTGCCTCGGCTGCACAGCGGGTGCAGGTTCAAGCTGTGGCGGGGCTCTGACGACGACAGTCTAACGAACGCCAAGGCGCGCATGGGAGGCAGGATTTGAACCTGCGACGATTTGCCTCGCACGCGTTCGGTGCCGTTTTTGTGGTGTTGGCGTCTTTCTTGAAACTATTTCGGATTAGCTGGTACTGCGGGCGGTGGGGGTGAGAGGGTGAGCCAGAGTTGGTCTGTGCTGTTAAGGAGGAGTTTCCGGTATCCTTGCGGGACGCCGTTGTCCTCGCTGGTGGAAATCATTCTGAAATGCACTGGGTACTGTTTGCCGCTTTCGACCTCACGGAGGGTCAGGGTAAATGGTTGCGAGCAGCGCGCTGCGGCGGGTGCGGCGGTGAGGGTGATGGCCACTTCACCTCCTGCTTCGGGAACATCCACTTCCGGGGCGGTAACCCCTTCGGGAAGGTTGTTCGCTGACAACCGGAGCTTGATTGGAAAGGGTTTCGGAAGAGATACGGCGACTTTGAGTTCGGCAGTTTTCCCGGCTTCGAGTTTTGCCGAGTGACTGGCAATGGTTGCGCTGGCGGTGGGATTTGCGCTGGTGATTTGCAGGCGGTAAAAAAATACGACGCCACCGCGTTGTGTGAGATCGCTGACGGCAGGGGTGTAGGGGCCGTCAGCGGGGGAGGGCCATACC
>JAYUWZ010000588.1:0-7687 GCA_043753265.1 Verrucomicrobiaceae bacterium | reverse complement strand
CCGCAAGGCTGCAACAGGGGCGGGCTCTGCTTGCAGCCGGAAAACTGGACGAAGCCGAAGCTGCCACGCGGGCAGCGCAGCAGTTGGATCCACGCTCTGCCCGCAGCTTTATCGCGCTGGCGGAGATCTCCGAGCGCCGCGGTCAGTGGGCCGTCGCGGAACGAAGCTATCGCAACGCGCTCACAGCCGAACGCGGCTCCATCATCGCGGGACAGAAACTGGCCTGGCTGCTCGCCACCTCCCCGGATTTCACTGCGCGCGATCCCGCGGAAGCCGAGCAGATCGCCAAATCGATTATCGCTGGCGCTCCCGGCCCGATTCCGGAACTTTACGACACGCTTGGGGCGGCGCAGGCCGCGCTGGGCCGGTTCCCCGAGGCTGCGCAATCCGCTCGCCGAGCCGCACAACTCGCGAGCGAGGCGAAGATGGCAGAGCCAGCGGCGGCTATGGAGCAACGTGCGAAACTTTACGAAAGTGGGAAGGCCTTCGTGCAGCCAGCGGCCCAGTAGGCCGGGCGATGCCTCACGTGAAATGCACCGCGCTCCGGGGCCTACCGGTACCCGCACTTGTCCCCAAACGCGAGGCACTCGGCCAGCGGCTTGATGCCGCCGGTGCAGGTCTCATCGCTCAGATTCGAAGCGGCGGCGCACACGCCGTATCGGAGTTGCTCGCTTACAGGTTTGTCCTCGTGCCAGCCGAGCAGCACACCCGCCCCAAACGCATCACCGGCACCCGCGGCACCCTTGATGTATCCCGCAGGCAGTCGCACGGAACCATGCTCCACCCAGCTCCCGTCGCGGCCCAAAGCCACCCCACCCTCGGGAAAATGGACAATCACACGCTCACGCACGCCAGAATCGAGGAGCGACTGCATGGCCGCGCGCAACTCCGAGCGATCCAGCTCGTCACCGTTGCGGACCTTGCGGCCCGTCACGCGGCCAGCCTCGAATTCATTCATGATGCAGTAGTCCACATACTTCAGCGCAGGGAGCACGATGCGCGCAAAGCGGTCACTGTCCTCGCTCACGCAATCGATGCTCGTCTTCAGCCCTGCGGCCTGGGCAGCCGCCAGCACCTCTGCTGCAACAGTGCCATGCGTGGCGCTGGGCCCATCCATGCGATCCAGAAGGAGGAGGTAACCCAGATGAAAAATACGCGCCTGGGACTTGGAGAAATCGAAGTGCTCGGGTCCAAGCTCGGCATTGGCACCACGCGCATGGAAAAAAGTGCGCCGTCCCGTTTCACGGACAGTCATCACATCGGTAAAGCTCGTCGGTGCCGTTTTGCTTTTCAGCAGCGCAGAGGTGTCGATGCCGTTCTGCCCGCATACTTCCGTGATCCATTGCCCGTTGTCGTCGTCGCCCACGAGGCCGGCGGCCAGCAGTGGGAAGTCCGCGCCGAGCATGGCGATATCCACCAGGATGTTGAACGGGGAGCCGCCCGTGCCCTTGGACACACTGTGGATGTTGGCGAGCGAGTCCTGCTGGGGCCACACGTCGATCATTTTCACGGCGTCAACGATCCAGTTGCCACCTGCGAGGATACCTTTGCGATTGGTCATGGTCCGGGGCGGGAAACACGATCCTTTGCCCGCTGTCGAGCCGCTTTCCACCGGGAGAGGCCGATTGTCCACTCAGCCGAAGCGGCATCTCCGGGATTTCAAGGCAGCGAACCGCCCAAAATACGACAGGAACCGATTTGTGGATTGCCGAACCAGCGCTTCGGCCTTAGGCGACAGGCGGGAACGCAAAAGCAAATGGCAAACGTCGTATTCGTGTGGCACATGCATCAGCCGTATTACGTCAACCCGGCATCGCGATTGGCGATGATGCCGTGGGTGAGACTTCATGCGGTAAAGGGCTATTTAGACATGGTGAGCATCCTGCCGGAATTTCCGGGCATCAGGGTGAATTTCAACCTCACCCCGGTGCTGCTCCTGCAACTCGAGGAACTCGTTCAGGGCAAAACGCGCGACCTGTGGCTTGAATGGTCACGCAAACCTGCTGCAGATCTGGACGAGAACGAGCGGCTCGCGATTCTGGAGCACTTCTTCAAAATCCATCACGAGAACCTGCTGCATCCGCATCCGCGCTACGCGCAACTGCTCGCCAAGCGGGGGGCAAATTTTCATCGCGAGAAGGCGCGCTCCGAGTTGCGAAGCTGGAGCGTGGATGATTTTCGCGACCTGCAAACGTGGTACAATCTCGCATGGTGCGGATTCACCGCGAACCGGCTCTACCCGGAACTCACTGCGTTGAAGGTGAAGGGGGAGGGATTCACCGAGGCGGAAAAACTGCGCGTGCTGGACATCCACATGGAGATCGTGGCGCGGATCATCCCGGCCTTCGGCGAGGCGGAGGCGAGCGGGCAGGCAGAACTGACGACGACTCCCTTTTTCCACCCCATCCTCCCACTCGTGTACGACAGCGACTTTGCCGAGCGGTGCATGCCCGGACGTGCACGCCCCCAGCGCTTTCACTGGCCGCAGGATGCGCTGGCCCAGCTCAAGCTCGCCGCCGACCAGCATGCGCGCATGTTTGGGCGCGCCCCTCGCGGGCTTTGGCCCAGTGAGGGCAGCATCGCGCCGGAACTCATCCCGCTGATGAAGGAAGCGGGCATTCAGTATTTCTGTTCGGACGAAGAGAACCTCTTCAACTCCCTGAACCGCGCAGGAACGCCAGCCGATCACATCGAGCTTTTCCAAGGCTGGCGCGTGGAGCATGGCGGTTCGGCGGTGAATGCCATCTTCCGGGAAAAGCCGCTGAGCGATTTCATCGGCTTCATGGCGTGGCGCAACGAACCGCACCAGGCGGCCGGGCACCTGCTCACGCACTTCCGCCACATCGGCGACCAGATTCCATTCAAAAACGGGCTGATCCCTATCATCCTCGACGGCGAGAATTGCTGGGAATGCTTCCGTGATGGGGGTGAGACATTCCTGCGCGAACTCTACGGAGGTTTGGAATCCGACAAAAAGCTCATCACCACCACGGTGGAGAACTACTTCCAGCGTTGCCCTCCCCGGCGCACGATTACCACGCTGCACAGCGGCTCGTGGATCCGCAGCGACTTCGATATCTGGATTGGCGACGAGGAGGAAAATCGCGGATGGGATTTGCTCGGAAAGACCCGCTCCTTTCTCGAAACAAAGCTGCCGAGCCTTGCACCAGAGGCTCGTGAAGCGGCGTTGCGCGAAATCTATGCCGCGGAAGGCAGCGACTGGTTTTGGTGGTATGGTCCGGATTTCACCACTGAGTGCGACGTGTTGTTCGACGATCTTTTCCGCCTGCACCTCAAGAATGTGTATGCGCTATGCGGCGAGATTCCACCACCGGAGCTCGACAGGCCCATCATCGGGACACAAGCCCCTGCGCTATACACCAAGCCCCGCCAGCACATCTCACCCAGCCTCAACGGCAATGGCGGGGGCTTTTACGAGTGGGCAGGCGCGGGCCGCTACGAGGCAGGCAGTGAGCAGGGTGCGATGTTCCGCGACGATCGTTTTCTGAAAGCGATTCGGTTTGGCTGCGACGACACAAATCTGCACCTCCGCTGCGATCTCCGGCGCTGGGGCCGTTTCCAGATCGTTTTGGTAATCCATGCGCCAACGCCACTCGTGTTGCAAACGCCCCCGCTGGCTCGCAAACTGGACGCGCCGCTGACGATCCGCGGCGTCGTCGCCAAGGAAGCCGGCCGGGTGATTGCCTCGGATGCGATTCACATCGTCCTCCCCTTCTCCGACCTCCAGGCAAAGCCCACGTCCTCGGTCCAGTTTCAGGTGAAGGTGTTTCACGATGGCATCGAGCGCGAATGTTACCCGGAAAGTGCTCCAATCGAAATCGCCGTACCCGGCGAGGACGCCGCGCTGGTGAACTGGATAGTGTAACGTCTGAACATTTCTCAAGGCGGCCCATCATTCAATACCCACCCATTGAGCGTTGGATGTTGGACATTGGACGTTCATTTGCCCTTCATTTCCAGCCAGCCATCTGTCATTCCCATTCCATGAACCGTCGCACTGCCCTCAAAGCCCTCACCGTTTCAGCCGCCGCAAGTATGACCGCCATCGCCCAGGACACCGCCCCCTATAAAATCACCAAAGGCCGCATCAAGCAGTCCGTGGTGCCGTGGTGCTTCAACCCGATGTCTGTGGAGGAACTCGCGAAGCACTCGGCGGCCATGGGTCTCAAGTCGGTGGAACTCTGCGACCCCAAGCACTGGCCCATGCTGAAATCCCTGGGCCTCACCTGTGCCATCGCAGGCAGTCACGGCTTTGCCAAGGGGTTCGCGCATAAGGAGGAATGGGCCGAATGCCACAAGGCGTTGCGCGACCGCATCCCGGTTTGCGCGGATGCAGGCGTGGAGCGCATCATCACCTTTAGCGGATTCCGCCGTGGAATCAGCGACGAGGAAGGCATCAAAAACATGGTCGCCGGGCTCAAGGAAATCGTGGGGCTCGCCGAGGAGAAAAAAGTGACCCTCTGCGTGGAGATGCTCAACAGCCGCGTGGACATCCAGATGAAGGGTCACCCGGATTACTTCTGCGACTCGATGGAGCGCACAGTGGAGATTTGCAAGCAGGTCTCCTCGCCGCAATGCAAGGTGCTCTTCGACCTCTACCACGTGCAAATCATGCATGGGGACGTGATCTCCCGCATCAAACAGCACAAGGACTACATCGCCCACGTCCACACCGCCGGCGTCCCCGGCCGTGCCGAGATCGATGAGACGCAGGAACTCAACTATCCGCCCCTCATGCAGGCCCTGATCGACATCGGCTACGATGGCTTCGTAGGACAGGAGTTCATCCCCGTCCGCGATAAAATCGCCTCCCTCACCCAAGGCGTCCGCATCTGCGATGTGTGATGAAAATCGCACCCAGTCCCACGGTGCCACGCCACAGGATACCGCATCCTATTGGAATCGTATTCTGCTGGTTCTTGGTAGGAACATATCTGCTTCAATGTACGTGGGCGGTATTGAGCAGACTCAGGCCGCTTGATTCTGAGACGTGGGAAGTCGCCGGACAAGTGATCACGGCAGAAGTGAGAAGAGCGGGAGACGGTTTGATGTGGTACCCGTTCATCGGGTTTATCGATCTCGCGGAGCCGGATGGCGTACTGTTCCGCTTTTGCTACCGCGACCAAATTTACACCCAACGCGAAGAACGCTCTGAACCATTGTCCGCTTTCGAGGCATTTCAACAAACGGACGGGGATATTTGCATCCGCCGCAAGGACCCGAGGACCTTATAGTCGCCTTCAAAAAACAACCCTGACCCACTCCATCCCGCGACGTGCTCGTCTTCCAAGTCTTCACCCAAATCCTGCTCCCCATCCTGCTCATGTTTTGCGCGGGCTGGCTGCTGGATCGGCGGTGGAATGTGGACCTGGCCACGGTGGTGAAGCTGAACCTGAATCTGTTCGTTCCGGCGTTCATCTTTTACGAACTGGTCACCGCCCAGTTGAAAGGCTCGGATGCGCTAAAGGCTGTGGGATTCACCATTTCGGTGGTAGCCATCCTTTTCATCGCGGCGGCGATTGTCGCGCGGCTTTGCAAATACAACCACGCACAGACGCGCTCCCTCCAGATTGCGAGCGTCTTTTACAACAGCGCGAATTACGGCATTCCGCTGATGGGGCTGGCCTACCCCGGCCCCGCTGCGCAGGCGTTGCAGGTCTTCGTCATTCTGGTCCAAAACATCGGGAACTTCACCCTGGGCATCTTTCTCATTTCCTCGGCAAAGAATCCCGGTTGGCGGGCCCTTGCCCCCATGTTCCGGCAGACCAGTGTGTGGGCAGTAGCGGTAGCCCTCACGGTTCGTGGCATCTGGGGGCCGATTCAGCCCGACATGGCGGAAATGCGGTGGCTGTGGGTGCCCCTGAAGTATTTTCACGACGGACTCGTGGCGGTGGCACTCGTCACTCTTGGCGTCCAACTCTCAAAAACGAAAGCCACCGCCGCCCTTCCCCGTCTTGGCCCGGCTCTCGCCCTGCGGCTTTTGGGGGGGCCCCTGGTAGCCTGGGCGATCGTCCCGTTTTTCGCATTTGAGGGAGAATTGGCAAAAACGATGATCCTGAGCGCCAGCTTCCCCACGGCTGTCAACACGGCGCTCATCGCCCATGAATTCAAGGCGGACACCGAATACGCCGCTGGTGCGGTCTTTTGGAGCACGCTGATGAGCATGATCACCGTCACGGTGCTCATCACGGTGTTAAAATCCTCTGGTTCAGGGTAAAACAGGCCGAAATCAACACACTGTTACGATTCAGGAGGGGATCAGGCCCAAGGGCTGCTTAGTATGGAATTTATGATTTCCTTGTCGAACCCGTCCAATCGCCGCCGTCGCCGCGGAGGCTTTACGTTCGTCGAGATTCTCGTCGCGGCATCCATCCTGGTCCTGTTCGCAGGCAGCGCCCTGGCGGCGCTCACCCAGTTCAACCGGTTCGCCAATGCCTCCCGTTTGAAGTCGCACGCCCTCTCCCTGGCGCAGCAACGCCTCGACGAAATCCTTACCGTCCAATGGCGTGTAGCTGCCACACGCCCCACCGTCCTGAACGCAGGCACGCGCACCGAGAACGACCTCGTAATGAATGCGGACGCCAAGAACAAAGCGACCGCCTATAAAAGCGAATTTACATCCCTTGCTGCACCGCAGACTTGCACTCGCACCACGGTGATTACCAATCTCACGGCCCGAATGGTTCGGGCAAACGTCACCGTATCGTTCGTCTACGCGGGCAGGAGCTATTCGGTGAATCTCACCACCATCCGCTCAACCGACACCATCTAGCCATGCGCCACAATTTCTCCAACAAGGCATTCACCCTGGCCGAGATGCTCGTGACGTTGTTCACGGTGGGAATTCTGGGCGGTGGTCTGGCGCTCTTCAGCTTCACCAGCACGCGTTTTGTCTCCCGCAACCTTGCCACAAATCACAGTCACGAGGCCACACTGGTTTCGGCGCAATCGCTGCTCAAAGAACTCCGGGACTCGGCATCCAGTTTCCGCCAGTTCACTTACGACGGAACTACCACCGGGTATACTGATATCACCCCGACAGGCACCGTCGACGTGGATGCCCTGACAGGCCAGTATGCAGGCACCCGGACCAATGGCGTGCGCTACCGCCAAATCTACGCGGGCCCGTTGAAAATGACCAGCAACGCTGCGGCCACCACAACCACGCTTACATTCAATTTTCCAAGCGGAACGCCAACGCCCATCGCCGGAGACAAATTGATGATTCCCCTTATCAGCGAGGAGTTCGACATCACCGCAGCAAGCGGGGGCACTACCAAAACGATCACCCTTGGAGGACCTGTGGGCTTCACGCTCAACGCCACCAGCCCAAATAACGTGACCGGCTATTTTTACCGCCGGGTAGCCTTCACAGTTTGGGACAACGAACTGCGATACCACCCCAACTTCAACGGCAGCAACCGCAGCACCTACCGCGTAGTGCGCCGTGGCGTCACTTCCCCCAAGCCTTTCTCACTCTTGTTCCCGTCCGCCACCGGTTCCGTCACGGATGCGCTGAGCATTCGCGTTTCCATGGAGATTACCGACCTCGGTTATAGCTCACGCAAGTTCGGAAACGGAACCACCACTCTTTACTCAGTAATACCGGCACGGAATCAGCCCACCGTGCTCTCCACGACAAACTAGCCACCAATGAAAACCAAGC
>JAYUWZ010000587.1:0-3636 GCA_043753265.1 Verrucomicrobiaceae bacterium | reverse complement strand
AGCTCCGATTGCAGGTTTTTGATGACGCCCTCCGTGCGGCGGCGTGAGATGTCGGCCTCAATCGCCTGCTCGTTTTTGTTCCAGGCAAACCAGCAGGCGGCACCCGCCACAGCCATGATGAGCAGCATGGTCCCAAAAAGAATCCGCTGGCCGATACGCGCTGCCCTGAGCGCGCTCGCGGGGGCGCCCCCTGCGAGCGCAGGCAGCGGCACACCGAGCACCCCGGCAATGATCTTCCGGCGCGCCGCCTCGAGCTTTGCGGCATAGGCCTGTGCCCGCTCAGCCGCCTTTTCCCGCGACATGCCGTCGCTTTCCAATGCGTCACGCAAGGCAGCCGCAGTTGTGTAGCCCTCCAGGGCAGCCTCACTGCGCGCATCCGCAGCGGCAGGATGCACGCGCCATTCGCGGTCCAGAGAGCCGTCGCGGCGCACATCGTGCCGCAGGGTGTCCGGGTAGCATTGGATGGCGCGGGCCTCGTCCCCAGCTTCCGGATCCCCGGCAATCAGCAAAGCCAGTATCCGTTCGCGTCCGAGTTGCTTGAAATGCCGCACCTCCTCGGCGACTTGGCGCGAGGCGGCAGCTCGCGGTGAGCAGATCACGATGAGCACGCGGCTCTCCTCCAGTGCTTCCTTGGTGGCGGCATCGAGGGTTCCATCGGCGGAAGGCTCGGCAGTGCTTAGGTAGGAAGGAGCAAGGCTGTCCGGCACAGGCCCCATCGGCGTGCGTCGGCCCGCGATGGATGCCGGCACTTCAAACGTCTCAATAGCCTGGTGCACCCAGGCCGCCCAATGCCTGCCCTGCTCGCGATTGTCCTGCCGCGCGTAGCTGATGAATGCGTGGTATCGAAGAGTGGGCGCGGGCATGGGGCTAAAGGGCGGACACCTGCTGGGACTCCCTGTGAGACGTGAGAGGTGGGAAGTGAGAGGAAATCGCGGTTTCGAGCGGTGCTTTCATTTTTCGGGCCGCTGCGTGGCGGCATCGGCACTATGGCACCCTATGATTCGCGGCGCACCTTCACTTTGAGCTGGCGGGAAAGAAACCATCGCACGGCAAACATATCGCAGGTCGCCTTCCACGCGCGGCTGCCAAACCCATACTTGCTCACCCCGGCCACGCGCGGACGGTGGTTCGTGGGCATCTCCGTGATGCGGTACCCGAGCCCCTTCACCATCGCCGGGATGAACCGGTGCATGCCACGGAAGAGGAAAAGCGCGTCACGGCACTCGGTGCGCAGGACTTTCAGCGAGCAGCCTGTGTCGTGAATGCCATCCCGTGTGAACCGACTGCGGACGAAATTGGCGATGCGGCTCGATATGCGTTTGCTCCAGGTATCCTGCCGCTTCACGCGCCAGCCGCATACGAGATCAAATCCCTCCTCCAGCTTGGCCAGCATGAGCGGGATATCGGCCGGGTCGTTCTGGCGGTCTCCATCGAGCAGGATGCTGATGTCCCCTTTCGCAGCGTACAACCCCACATACATCGCGGCACTCTGGCCTGCGTTTTGTTCAAACTCGATCACCCGCACGCCCGGTCCGCGCACGATGCGCTCCAGCGTTTTGTCACTGGAGCAATCGTCCACGAGGACCAACTCGTAGTCCCGCCCCTTGAGGGCGGCTGCGAGTTCTTCCTGCAAGGGGGCGATATTTTCCTCCTCATTGTAGAGCGGGATGACGACGGACAGCACCCCTATCCGCTAAAGGAGCGAGCCGATGGGGAAAAGGAAAAACACACGCGCCCTCCGGACAAACCTCAGACTTCCCCGTCCACCTGCACCACTAAAAGCTGCGCATCCCTCACAACCGGATCGCATCGCGGATCATCAGGATAAAAACCATTGGAGTCGGGCCAGAGCGCCTGAAGCACAGGAAACTTGTGCGTCACCACGGGTTCGATGAGGAAAAGAGAGCGGTGGAACCAAACCGCGCACCCAAGGTATTCAGTGTAAAACGGCTCAGGCACGGGAATAAATCGCACCGGCCTGTTCATCTCAAAGAGTTCGGTGCGCGTATCCCCCGCCCTGAGTTGGCTGCCCGATTCTGCCTCGCTGCAAATCAGGTTGATGGCGCGGTGGCAGGCCTGCTGCGAGACGCCCATAATCAGGATCTCCGGGTGCAAAAAATTGAGGTAAAGCCCCACCGAGAATGAATAGTCAGGATTATGCTCGCTGGGCTCGATCGCGATGACTTGGCAGCCATGCTCCAGAATGTCCCGAAACATCTTCCGGTCGCCCTCATCCTCCGGCTCCTGCCACACGAAACCTGGAATCCTCGGGTTGCTCAGTGAGGAGATGAATTTCATCAGCTCATCCATTCGAAACCGTGACAAAGACAGTGCCCTTCGGGGCAGAATGCTTCTCGTCCTCCGTATGGGTCTCCCCAGCGTAAGTGGGATATCCAAGCCTTCACCTTGATCTCCGAGGGCGCATAATCGCGCTGGCAAAGCCCGCAATGGAGAACTGTAAAATGGCGATCGCAAACGGCGCGGCTAGCGATTCCCCGGATGTAATCCGGACGCAATGTGTCCCATAAGATGTGCGGAAAACCGCTACCCTTTTCGCTGAGGAGCCATGCCTTGAGCGACATCACCTCCGCGTGTCTTTTGAGTCGATCGGGAGGATACGCCGGAGGAGGCTTTTCGACTCGAACAAAATGCTCGTGCGTGTCAATTTCACTCTGGAGAGCGGCAATAACCGTATCGAGGAAAACGAGAATGGTAAAACCACACGTGGGAATATCTCCTCCCTCCCTCGGAGAGGGCTCGCAAGTGTATTCAATTACTTGAGGCAAAGATTCCATGGGACACCAAAAACTCTTACGAGCCAGCCTGAGCGAGCCTGGCGGGCGACGCGAAAATTGCAATGTTCGCTCCTCCCAGGCCGCGTTAAAAGCTGCATGCCCTGCAATCAGGACTGTGCTCGCCGGGCACTACGTATCAAGCCCCCTTAAGCCCCCGCCTATTGCACCGAAAGCTCGATGCGTCCCCCGACGCTGGTTCCAGGGAAATATCCCCAGGCACTCTGGCTCTTCGGCAGATAGAGGCCGGTCCCGCTCACGGGACGTGCGACGCCCGGAACGATCACACGCGGGGTGAATCGGCCATTAGAGGGCTTTACGCCAATCCACGCGCGCAACGAGCCGGTGGGGATGGTCGGGATGCCACCGGTCACGTTGACAGGAGTGGTTTCATCGCTGGTGAGATTCCCGCCGGAGAGCGTCAGGACGCCGGGCCCATTGAGCGGGATGGTGCCATTAAAGAGGGAGCCATTAGCCACGAGGAGCGTGCTGGCGCCGCCGAGGTGGGTGCCTTTGGAGCCCGGGATTTGCGCCGGTTTGTTCCATGAGACTTCACCCGTGATATCGGTGGCAGGCAGGTTGGCGGGCACGAGTTCGCCGATGATGATGCCGGCGGGATTCACGCCGACGCTCTGCTTGCCAAAGAAGTTGATGGCGCCGTTGTCTGCCTGCACGGAGGCGGAGGAGAAGCTCCGGCCATCGGGCATCGCTCCAGCCACGCGGAGGGCGCCTTTGCTGCTCAGGTTGATGATCAGAAAGCCGCCGCCGGGGAAGGCCGGGTCGATGCTGGCAAGGGCGATGTGGTATTTCACCGCCACCGCCGTGAGGGGCGCTGGCCGTAGCA
>JAYUWZ010000586.1:0-7696 GCA_043753265.1 Verrucomicrobiaceae bacterium | reverse complement strand
AAAACTCCAGCCGCGCTCCCGCCGCTTTGAACTCGAACACCGTCAGCAATGTCAGCGAACCTTTGCGCACGTGGATGGACTCATTCTGCGGAGCCCCGAGGAGGTGGGCGATGAAATGCCCCAGGTCCGGCTCGTGGCCCACAATCATGATGGAGGTCAGATCCCGCAGCTCATTGATTTCCTCCAGAATCGTTTCCGCCTGCGCTCCGCACCCCAGCGAGCGAATGCAGCGCAGGTCCACCCGTAGATGCTCGGCCACCAGCTTCGCAGTCTGGTGGGCGCGGCGGATCGGGCTGGTGAGAATGAGTTGAGGGGTAAGGTCGTGCGCCTCGCAAAACCGGGCAATGCGTTGGGACTGCTGGATTCCCTTTTCGGAAAGGGTGCGGTCGTCGTCGTTGGCGGCCTGTGTATCGGCGTCTGCGTGTCGCAGGATGTAAAGCTCCATGGTGTGGATCGGATCTGTCGCTCTGGGGTGAAAATATTCGAGTGTAGAGTATTAGCTTCTAGCGTGCCACTCCCCTCACGCCTTCGGTAACTCCCATCGCCAGATCAGCCCATCCACCGGATCCTGAATTTCGCCGCACCGTACAAAGCCGCATTTGGTAAGGACGCGCGCCGAGGCATTGTGCTCCGGAAGGGTGTGCGCGCGGATGCAACGAGCCCGGTTCCCCGCGCGAATATGTTCAACGAGCGCGAGGGCCGCCTCGGTGGCGAAACCGCGCCCCTGGTATCCCGGTGCGATGGCATACGAAATTTCCACCGTGCCTACCTCATCAGGCGGCCCATTGGTGCCACAGCACCCGATGACCAATTTATCGGCATTGTGAAGGATGGCGAATCCGTCGTGCCATTCATCCGGAGCAGGGGACGAGTTCAGGCGGTCCAGGAATTCCTGCGAAATCTCGGGGCCGATAAGGAAGTCGCGCACGCCCTCCGCGACTGGAAAGCCCATCTGCCGCGTGTAGCTCTCAGTGCCCTCAATCAGGGCAAGGAGGTGCACTGGTGTGTGGGGAATAAGCTGGATGCGTGAGTCGGGCATAGGATCAGCGCACGGTGGCGCGGACGCATTTAGCAAAAATGCGCCCCCGACGTTTCCACATACACCGCGTACAGCGACTGGCTCGCCGTCATAAAGAGACGGTTTCGGCGCGGACCGCCAAAGCACACGTTGCTGCAAATCTCCGGCAGGAGAATCAGCCCCGTGCGCTCGCCATCGGGGGCGAAGATATGCACGCCATCGTAGCCCGCGCCCACCCAGCCCGCACCCGCCCACACATTGCCTTCCACATCGCAGCGGATGCCGTCGGCCACTCCCGAAACTGTAGGGTCTGCCTGCACGTTCGTGTCCTGCTTGGGCGCATCCGGGTCCGGCAGCTTGGCTGGCTCACGCTCCGTGGCGAATCGCGCGACATCGGTCTTCTTCATCTTCATCGAGCAAAACTCGCGGCCGTTCTTCAGCTTCGTGCCATCCACGTCCCATACCTTGATGTTCTTGGGTGCCTCCGGGTAGTGCGAGGAGCCCGTGTCCGCCACGTAGAGTTTCTTGTAGTCTGGCGAAAAGCAGAGGCCGTTGGGCTTGAAAATCTCGTCGGTCACGCGCTCGATTTTCCCGGTTGCGGCGTCGATGCGATATACGGCCTCCTTTTGCTGGAGGGGCTGCTTTTTCCCCTCGTATTCAAACAACGCGCCATAGCCGGGATCGGTAAACCAGATGCCGCCATCGGGAGCCACGACCACATCATTCGGCGCGTTGAGCGGCTTGCCGTCGTATTTTTCTGCGAGGACGGTGAGGGTCCCATTGGGCTCGTAGCGCACCACCCGGCGCAGATGCTCGCAGGAGATCTGCCGCCACTCGCGGTCGAAGGTGCTGCCATTACTGAATCCTGCGGGCTTGTGAATGGTGCTCACATGGCCGTCATCCGCCAGCCAGCGGAGTTGCTGGTCATTGGGGATGTCGCTCCATACGAGATACTGCCCCGCGCCGCTCCAGGCGGGGCCCTCCGCCCATTTCATTCCGGTATGCAGGCGCTCGATGGGGGCATTGCCCACCTTGATTTTCCCGAAGCGCTCCTTGTTCAGCACGATTACGTCCGGCTCAGGATATCGCACCGGCGGTGCACCCGGGGAGAAGTCGCGGGCGAGGAGCGGGGCGGCGGCGAGGCTGCCGAGGGTGGCGAGAAAGGAACGGCGGGAAGAGTCCATGCGCAGGGTTTCGCGCAAGGGTGGGGGAGATGTCGATTCAACATTCGCACACGATTTTCATCGCCCTGCCTCCACAGCGCGCTTGCGCAGGCAATCCGGCCCCGCGAACCTCCCCTCTGATGAATTCCCGCGAGAAGTCCCTCCTCTTTCACCAGCTTGGGCAGCTTTTGCGCTCCGGCATCCCCTTGCAGCGCTCCCTGGAAAAGATGCGGGATCTTTCCCGGGGCGAGACGCGCTCCGCAGTGGAAATGATGTCGCGGGTGCTCGCAGCGGGCGGCACTTCGCAGGAGGCCATCAGCGCCCCCCCGGCGTTTGCGGGGCTGGATTCGGCCCTCCTGTCCGCCAGCGACAAGTCCGGGCATCTCGAGCGCGGCCTCGCGCAGACCGCCCTGTATTACGAGACGATGGCCGCGGCCCGCACCCGGGTGCTCACCAAGCTCGCCTATCCCATCTTCATCCTGCACCTGGCTGGCGTTGCCTTTACGCTGCCCATGTTCTTTGATCCAAACGCCACTTCCGGGATGATGGTATGGGCGCTCGTGAAGTATTTCGGAATCCTCTGGGCCCTGCTCATTGGGCTCTTCCTGCTGGGCAGGAGCCTGGCAAAGGCGGCTCTCGTGAGCCAGGCGGTGGACCGCGGACTACGCATGATTCCCGTGGTGGGAAAACTGCGCCAGGGATTCGCGATAAGCCGCTTCTGTCTTGCATATGACATGCAATTAGATGCGGGCATCAATGTGTTTTCCGCCCTCGAAGCCGCAGCCCGCGCAAGCGGCGGAGCGACCTATATCGCCGCTGCCCGGCGTGCCACGGCGGCGATCAGGGAGGGTGAGACCGTGAGTGGTGCACTCGACAAGGCGGGAGGCTTCCCTGTTCCTTTGCTGCGGGCCATGTCCGTCGGCGAGGATACCGGCCAGCTCCAGACCGAGCTGCGAAAAGCGGCCGAAGAGTACCGGGATGCCGCGTTGCGCCGTATCGAAATCATCGTCGAGTGGTTCCCCAAGGTGGTGCTCATCTTCGTCGCGCTGTATATCGGCTGGCAGGTGGTGAACTACTACACCGGAATGCTGAGAGGGTTAGAGAAGATCGGTTCCGAGTAGCCGGTAGAATGAGCCGCTCGGCTCATCAGAGGATAGTGTCGAAGTGGCACATAGTGGCGAGCGTCACAAATTTCGAAAATGTGTCTATATGGCGCATTCTGTGAATTTAAAAAATTGCGTAAAAACAATCGCAAATATCTGAATATTAAAAGTTAAACTCATTTTTTGATTGGTCGTGTAAATGGATGGCATTCCCTAAGCTTAATAGTAGTCCGTAAGCAAAACACCAACTATGAGCCTATTCAAATACATCAATCCTGAACTGAGCACACGGTCGCCCCTTTCCAACCTGCGCGACCAATTCGGCCGCCTCTTCGAGGTCGCCTTCAATGAGCGCCAGCCCGAGTCCTTCAACGACTGGAGCCCGGCCCTCGATGCCTTCGAGGACAAGGACAAATACGTCGTATCCCTCGAGGTTCCTGGTCTGAAAAAGGAGGAAATCAAAGTCGTCGTTCACGATGGCGTGCTCACCGTCTCCGGTGAGCGGAAGTTCGAGAAAGAGACCAAGGAGGGCACCGTGCATCGCGCGGAGCGAACCTACGGCAAATTCAGCCGAAGTGTGACCCTGCCCGCCGCGGTGAAGGCCGACCAGGTCGCCGCCTCCTACAAGGATGGTGTGCTGACTGTGGAAGTGCCGAAAGCCGAGGAAGCCAAGCCGAAGAGCATCGAAATCAAAATCTCCTGAGTGGGAGCATGCGCCCCGTCGGGCGGCCAGTGAGCTGCCCGGTGGGGAATCCCTTAAATCAAAGTAACTGAGTATCTTTTAAATGAATTGCACCAATAATACCAAATTCCTGCGTCCCGCCGCATCCGTAATCGAAAAAGCCGATGGCTTCCTGATCGAAGCTGATTTGCCTGGGGTCGCCAAGGAAGGCATCCAACTCAACGTGGAGAACGACATCCTCACCATCCAGGGCATCCGCAAGGAGGCCTCGCCTGCCGGACGCTCCATCCATAAGGAAAGCCGAAGCCTCGATTACCGCCGGGCCTTCACTCTCGGTCGCGAGATCGACCGCAGCAAAGTCTCCGCAAGGTTCGAGCAAGGCGTGCTGCAAGTCTTTCTCCCAAAGACAGAAGCGCTGAAGCCAAGGCGCATCGACGTAGCAGGGTAACCTGATTTAGTGGGTCGTTCGGATGCGCGTTATCCGAACTTTCAGTAGTGGTCACTGCCATCGCCGGAGACAATCCGGCGGTGGTAGTGCTTTTTTTGCAGCAAGCGCTGACTAAAGCAGTTTACTTGCAATACACTTTTAGCAGCTGCTGATGAGTGAAACAATCCCAAATAAGCGGAACCAACCCAAAAGGAGGAACAAGAAAATTCACAAGGAAGCCGTTCTGACATTTAGCCCGCTGTAATTCATCAAGCCACACCCTCGGCCGCCGCTCGTGGTGCTGTGGTGTGCAAATCCGCCCGCGCGCCATGCAGCCTCCCGCTCCGGCTGGTAATGTCAAACGACCGGCTCGTATTGAGCGTTACGTGAATGCTCATCCCAGGCCGGTGCAGGGCGAAGAGCTTGATGAAGTAGCAGAAAAATGACGCAATGAGCAGCAGCGCTACAATCGCCAGGTCGAATCGCACCCCGATATTCGTGGGAATGAAGATTTCGTAAGCCAAAAAGCAGGGGATCATCAGCAAAGGAGCATGAAGCATCATTTGCGAGAACCTCGTTTCAAGCCGCCAGGGATAGGCGCAGCTCAGGACACTCAGGGCTGCCATGCAGCAGAAAAGCAGAATTGGTATGGCGTCGCTCATAGGTAGGTGCCTGTTGCTTCGTCACTTGGAGGGGAAGTGGTTGTGAAATGTTTTAAAATGATTCGCGCCCTTCAAGGAACGGGTCGCCGCCGTCTACGTCCATTGGGGAGGGGAGCATCGATAAACAAGGTGCCGATGAACGTCCGTATTTTCTCTTCCCTCCTTTGCGCAATCGCATTGTCCCGTGTGTCTGCCCAGGACCTCCTCACCGGAAAAGATGCTATGGGCGACTGGAGCACCGATGCCCCCGGAGTGCGCCGGAAGATCGCTGCAAAAGATATGCCGCCTCCCGGTGCCACCAAGTCGACGAAGAACCAGCCCAAGGTCGTCAAGCGCCCTGTCGACGCCCTGCCAAAGGTTCCGCCGGGTTTTGAAGTCTCCGAGTTTGCAAACGATCTGGATCAGCCCCGTGTGGTCGTGGTGGCCCCCAACGGCGACATCTTCGTTGCCGAGAGCAAAGCCAACCGGGTGCGCGTGCTCAGGGATGCGAATAACGACGGGGTGCCGGAGGTGAATGCCAAATTCATGAGCGGCCTGAAGCAGCCCTTCGGCATCGCTTTCTTTCCGCTGAAAAATCCGCAGTTCCTCTACGTGGCGAATACCGATGCCGTGGTCCGCTTCCCGTATAATTCAGGGCAAATCAAAGGGGACGATCGAGGCCAGGAAATCATGAAGCTCTCCAGCGGCGGACAGCTCACAGGGGGAGGCCACTGGACGCGCGACATCGTATTTTCGCCCAATGGCAAAACGCTCTACGTCTCGGTCGGCTCAAAGTCTAACAACGACGACGACTCCGTGGAGAAGGATCGCGCCCGTATCTTTGCATGCGATCCCGATGGCAGACATCCGCGAGTGTATGCGACCGGGATTCGCAATCCCGTGGGCCTCGCGATCCATCCCGAAACCGCGCAGGTGTGGACGGCTGTGAATGAGCGCGACGAACTCGGCGACGATCTGGTGCCAGACTACGTCACCCACGTGAAGGAGGGCGGATTCTACGGCTGGCCCTGGTACTACATCGGAGGAAATCCCGACCCGAAGCACGAGGGCAAACAACCCGAGCTGCGCCAGCAGACGATCGTGCCCGATGTATTGCTCCAGGCCCATTCCGCCGCTCTCGATTTGATATTTTACAATGCCGGGGAGTTTCCCCGCGAGTTCCGGGAAAACGCCTTCGTATCCCTCCACGGCTCGTGGAACCGCTCGCGCAGGACAGGATACAAAGTCATCCGCATTCCCACCAGGGACGGGAAGTCCACGGGGGAGTATGTCGATTTTATGACTGGCTTCGTCACCCCCGACGGCGACGTGTGGGGCCGCCCCGTGGGCGTCGCAGTGACGAAAGAGGGCGCACTGCTAGTGACCGACGACGCAGGGAATCGCATCTGGCGCGTTACCTATAAAAAGTAACGACGCGCGCCCTCCGACTTGCGCCTTCAATTGGGCGTTTGGCGTTGGATGTTGAGCGTTGGACGTTTTGCTGCGGTGCCCGCCCCACTATGCCTGCGGTACATTTCTGCCTCAAGTATCCAATCACCACGGACTCCCGCGCCAATCCATCCGTAGTTACCGCCATTGCGAATACGAACTGCCCTCTCTGGCAATTTAGGTGTGGGCTGCTTGATTGGTATAGTATGAATAAGTGCAAAGTGCTGATTGTTGACGATGACCCGATGACCTCGCGGTTATTCGCTGTCGTGCTTGAAAAGATGGGCGACTGCGAAGTGCAGGAGGAGAATCGCTCCGACTCCGCGCTGCGTTCCGCACGGAGCTTCCGCCCCAACGTCATCCTGCTCGACGTCCGCATGCCCGGGAAGGACGGCTACCAACTCTCCGCAGAATTTGGCCGTGACCCCGATCTCTCTGCGACTCCCGTGGTTTTTATCACCGGCTCCATCGCGGCCTTTGAAGGCGGCTTTAAAAATGGCCAGCAGTATCTCGCCAAGCCAGTCGACGTGCGGACGCTCCTCGACACCGTCGCCAATCTATTTTCAAAACAGGATTTCGTGCATTCGGCATCATAGCAGCAGGCACCAGTGAAATGCCGGGTGATCCCCCACGTAGTGGGTGTGAGTGACATAACCGCCGAAGACGCACATCTATTCACCCGGCATCTCACGCCTGATAAAACCTCGCCCGTTGTGGAGTGAGGGGCACCTCCCAATAGACGGGGAGTTCCGAAAAACAGGAAGCGGTGGGCTTCCCTGGATTTCACGCCCCTCATCCCACAGCGGGTTTGTTTTGTGAAAGGCCAGTGCCACTCGCTCCTGCTTGCCCTCGTGCGTCCGACTGCCGTACAACACCCCCATGAGCACACCAGCGGATCTCGAAGCCGGAATGAACGCCTACCACGCGGGAGATTTCCCGACAGCCTTGAAGGAGTTCTCCGCAGGCGCGGAGGCTGGCGATCCTGCGGCCATGCATCTGCTCGCAGCCCTCTATTACACGGGCAACGGAGTGCCGCTGGACATCCCGAAAGCCATCAGCCTCTATACCGCCGCGGCAGATGGAGGCTTCCCGCCCTCCATGACAAATCTCGGCGTGATGTATCAACACGGTGAGGGCGTGGAAAAGAACATCGGCACCGCCATCGAGTATTTCTTGGAGGCTGCGGATGCCGGTGAGGTGCAGGCAAATTTCG
>JAYUWZ010000585.1:0-1550 GCA_043753265.1 Verrucomicrobiaceae bacterium | reverse complement strand
GAACCGGCGTAGCTGGAGACCTTGCGCTTTTCGATGCCGGCGAGGTGGCGGGCGAGCTCTGTCTCGTGGCCGGCCACGAACTCCAGCACGCGGCGCTGGAGCTCGTACTGGGTCTGGCCCTGCTTGTCGGCTGCGACGGCCTTGAAGATTTCATCCACCGCGATTTTGGGGGAGCCGAAGGCGTAGTTTGGCTGTTGCGGGCCGCGGGCGGAAAAGCCCTTGGCGATGCCGTCGAGACTGCCGCGCGCATTTCCGCCATCGGTGGGAAAGCAGGCCAGCTCGATGTGCTCCATGGGCGAGGGAAAGAGGCGCGCGAGCTCGAAATCCACGGTGGCCCACTTGATGGAGCTGGGGCGCTCATTGGCCTTGTACACGCCCAGGGAGGAGCACCACGAGTGATGGCCCACGGTGCACATTTTTCCCGAGAGGCCCTGGATAATGGTGAGGTTCTTTTTATGCGCCTCGAGCGGCCCCATCCACGGGGGGAGCTGGTGCTTGTCGAGGTCCACCTCAAAGGCTTCGTTGCGCTTTTCCTTTTCCTGCTCGGCGGGGCCGAGCGTCGGGGGCACGCACACCTTGGGGAAGAGTCCATTTCCCCGGTGCATGAAGATGAAGCGCATCGGCGTGGCGCGGCCCACGAGCGGCACCGTCTGCGCGGCGGAAAGCTGCGGGAGGAAGCCGGGCAGCGAGAGCCCACCGAGGGCGAGGAAGGCGTTTTTGAGAAAGTCTCTGCGGTGTTGCATGGTCGTGGAGTGGCTTGCTTACTTGCGGTAGAGAAAGGAGTCGGAGGTGAGGAGTGAGACGACGACGGCGCGGAAGCTGCCGCCGGTCTGGAGATAGGCCTTGTCGGCTTCGATGAGCGTGCGCGAGTCGGAGAGCATTTCATTCCTGCCCATGAAATAGCGGAACGCATGGCGGATGATGGACTGGCGGGCGCGGGGGGATTTGGCGATGCGATCGATGAGGTCGAAGGCATCGCTGACGGGGCCATCGAGCGAGGGGACGCCGGTGCTGTCGAGCACGCCGCGCGGGTTCACGGGGAGTGTTTTGTAAACGGGGAACTCGCCGCTCTTGGCCACGATGTTTTCGGGATGCTCGAGCGGCTCCTCCGTGCGGAAGCGGCCGAAGTCGTCGAACTGCTCGAAGGCCAGGCCGAGGGGGTTCATGTACTGGTGGCACTTGATGCACTGCTGCGCGGAGGTGACGGCATCGAGGCGCTGGCGCAGGGACTTGTGGTGGTCCTCCGGCACCACGGCATCGACGGAAATGGGGACATCGGGCACGCGGCCGGCGAGGAGTTTTTCGCGCACCCAGCGGCCCCGGCGCACGGGGTCGTTTTCGGTATTCAGCGAGTGGGCGATGAGCCACGCAGGATGGGTGAGGATGCCCTTGCGATTCTCGATTTTGAAGGGCTGCTCGACGGGGTAATCCCAGAATTTGGTGTCGTCCAAGCCCGTGAACTTTTTGTCCAGCGTGGCGCCGTAGCGGCCGCGGAGAGGGGTGGGCGGCAGGTTGTAAAAGGGGGAGTGATTGATGTAGTACCCGTGGGC
>JAYUWZ010000584.1:0-3648 GCA_043753265.1 Verrucomicrobiaceae bacterium | reverse complement strand
CCCATCGCCGATATTCAAA
Source organism: Verrucomicrobiaceae bacterium (assembly GCA_043753265.1). Taxonomy (GTDB): domain Bacteria; phylum Verrucomicrobiota; class Verrucomicrobiia; order Chthoniobacterales; family Chthoniobacteraceae; genus SXWH01. Next base: position 3,629 of record JAYUWZ010000584.1, on the reverse strand, counting down.
AGCCATCCCGCCCGGGAGATTCACGCGATATGCGCAAAAACTGCAACAACCCCTCCTCTCGGTCGACGACTCATCCCATCGCATCAATTGCCGATATTCCAATCCACTCCCGCAACGCGCAGTTCCTCAGCACCTTGCACTACAGGATTATCGGCGACGCCCCATCCCCGATATTCAAAGCCTCCCGCCCAAGAGATCCACGCGACATGCGCAATAACTGCAACAACCCCGCATCCCGTCGGGGCGCCTGGAATGAAGTTGGACGTTGGACGTTTGCTTCTTAACTCCTAAACCCCAAAGCTCAGACTGATTATTCCAGCCCACATGCCTCATCCGATTCGATCCCGCTTCGCACTCCTGCTTCTCGCCATGACGTCGGCGCTCGCCTTGTCCTGCTCCGCCGCGACCAATATCGTCTTTCTCGCCGGCGGCCGCAGCCACGGACCGGGGGAGCATGAGTTCAACGCTGGCTGCCGACTTCTGGCAAAAGCGCTCAACGAGCAGAGCGGCCTGGACGTAAAAGCCACCGTGGTAAACGGCTGGCCTGCCGATGAGACGGTGCTGGATTCCGCAAAGGCGATCGTGATTTACGCGGATGGCACCAGCGTGGTCGGCAAGGGCTGGGCAAAGATGGACGCCCTCGCAAAGAAAGGCGTCGGCATCATGTTCATGCACTATGCAGTGCACCCCTCCGCGACCGATGGCGAGCGCTACTACCGCCCGTGGATTGGCGGGGCATTTGAAGACGGCTGGTCCGTAAACCCCCACTGGGTGGCCGATCTCAAGGCGCTGCCCAATCATCCCGTCTCCCGCGGAGTCACCTCGCTCGTGGAGGCCTACGACGAATTTTACTACAACATCCGCTTTCGCAAGGAGCGCGCGCAGGTGCTGGATCTCGTGACCGCCACGCCCAGCCGCGAGCGGATGAAAAAGTACATCAATCTCTGGAATGAGCACGGCGTGGCCGGTCTCGACAAGCCGCAGACGCTCATGTGGGGCGTGGAGCGCGCGGACGGCGGGCGCGGCGTCGGCTTCACTGGCGGGCATTACCACCGCAACTGGGCCATCGACGGCTTCCGCAAGCTCGCGCTCAACGCCATCGTGTGGAGCGCCGGGATGGAAGTGCCGGCGGATGGCGTAAAATCCACCCCGCTCACCGAGGATGACCTCAACGCAAACCTCGACGACAAGGGTGCGAAGAAGCCGCGTCTTACGCTGGTGAAAGACGTTGAGTTCAAGGCAATCCCGGCCGCTCAAATCCAGGTGGACCGCGAGAAAGGCTTCGGAAATCCCAAACCAGCAGCCCAAGCCCTAACCTCACCCGCTCCAGCACAGGCGGGCGCAGCAAAGCCAGTCTACGAAAGCCCTGTGCTCACCAGCACCTCCAAGCCGCAACTCGTGGAAGTGGATGCCGCAATCAAAGGCGCGGCGGAACTGTATCTCGTCGTCTCCTCGGAGGGCGAAATCAGTTGCGATTGGGCCAACTGGCTCGAGCCACAACTCGTGATGGCCGACGGCACGACCAAGGACCTGACAGCGATCCAGTGGAAGTCCGCAAAAGCGGGTTACGGCTCGGTGAAGCTCGGCAAATCTTCCGGAGGCCAGGCGCTGCTCGTGTCGGGTAAATCCTACGAGCGCGGCCTCGGCACACACGCTGATTCCATCATCGCCTACACGCTGCCGGCCGGAGTCGAGCGCTTCCGCGCCAAGGTCGCAATCGATGACGGTGGGATGGTTCGCGGCGACAAACCCAGCGACGCGCGCGTAAAGTTCTACGTCTACACCCAAAAGCCCGCTGCAATTCCCGCAGGCTTGGCGGCTGCGGAAATGGAGACCGGCCCCACCGAGGTGCCGCTCGATCTCTTTACGCTGCCGGACGGATTGGAAATCACGCTTTGGGCTAATACGCCGCTACTGCAAAACCCCACAAATATCGATTTCGACGCTCAGGGCCGCCTATGGGTCGCGGAAGGCGTGAACTATCGAGGCAAGGGCGGACGCCGCCCCGAGGGCGATCGCATCGTGGTGCTGGAAGATACAACGGGCGCTGGAAAGGCGGACAAGAGCACTGTTTTCATCCAGGAACGCGACCTCGCGGCACCGCTCGGCGTGGCTGTGTTCGAGGATAAGATCGTGGTCTCGCAGCCGCCAAACATGCTCGTTTACACCGATGTGAATGGCGACGGGAAATTCGACCCCGCGACGGATAAACGCGAGGTGCTTCTCACCGGATTCAATGGCCGCCAGCACGACCACAGCCTGCATAGCGTGACCGCCGGCCCCGATGGCCAGTGGTATTGGAACCAGGGCAACACCGGCGCGCAGTTCACCGACAAGTCGGGCAAAACTTTCTACATGGGCAGCCCCTACGAATTGCAAAAAATCGCGGGTAAAAAGAGCGACGACGGCAACGTGTGGATCGGCGGATTTGCCGCACGCATGAACCCCGACGGCACGAACGTAACCATCATCGGGCACAACTTCCGCAACAGCTACGAGCAGGCCGTCACCTCTCTGGGCGATGTCTTTCAGAGCGACAACGACGACCCGCCAGCGTGCCGCGTCACTGCGGTGATGGAGGGTGGCAACGCAGGGTTCGCATCCGCCGACGGCAAGCGCTCATGGGAGGCCGACCGGCGTCCCGGCCAGCCCACGCCCATCGCCGAGTGGCGGCAGGAAGACCCCGGCACCATGCCCGCAGGCGACGTGTATGGCGGCGGCTCGCCGACCGGCGTGGCCTTCTACGAAAATGGCGCGCTCGGTGCAAAGTGGTCCGGCATGCTCCTCGCCTGCGAGGCGGGCAAGAATGTCGTCTTCGGCTATCTGCCCAAGCTCGATGGCGCGGGATGGAAACTCGAACGCTTCGACTTCCTCACCTCGAATAAAGAGAAGGAATGGGCAGGCTCCGACTTCCTCGGCGGCAAGGCGAACAACGAACTGAAAACCAAGTTCCGCCCCAGCGACGTGTGCGTGGGGCCGGATGGCGCAATCTACGTGGCAGACTGGTTCGATGGCCGCGTCGGCGGCCACGGCACGCTCGATGGTCGCGCCACAGGAGCCATCTACCGCATCGCCCCCAAAGGCTTGAAATCGCAGGCACCAAAACTCGATCTCACCACCACCGAAGGCCAGATCGCCGCGCTCAAAAGCCCCGCACCCAATGTGCGCTTCAGCGGCTTCACCCGGCTCAAAGCCCAGGGTGCAAAAGCAGTGCCCGCAGTGGCCGCGCTACTTGCGGATTCCAATCCCTTCGTAGCAGCGCGCGCCGCATGGTTGCTTGCGCAGATGGGGCCGGAAGGCGTCGCCGTGGTGAATCCCTGGCTCGCTTCCAAGGACGAATCCCAACGCCTCGTAGCCTATCGCGGACTCCGCCGCGCGGGCGTCAATGTCCTGCCCATGGCGGAAAAAATGGCATCCGACTCCTCCTCCGCAGTCCGCCGCGAAGTGGCGCTCACCATGCGCGATTTCCCTGCCGAGAAAAGCGCTCCGATACTCGTAAAGATCGCCCAGCAATTCGATGGCAAAGACCGCGCCTATCTCGAGGCCATCGGCCTCGGCAGCACAGGCAGGGAAAGCGCCATCTACACAGCCATCGCCAAGGCCATGGGCGGCAAGCCCGAGGCATGGAG
>JAYUWZ010000583.1:0-3649 GCA_043753265.1 Verrucomicrobiaceae bacterium | reverse complement strand
GACGATTCCAGGGGATTCTTTACATGCGCAACGGCGAGGGCCGGTGGTTTGACGTGATGCTGACGCCGATCCCGGACGACGCGGGCAGGACGGAGCGGGTGCTGGTCGTGGCGCGGGACATCACAAGCACGCGCTCGGCGGAGGAGAAATTTCGGGTGTTGTTCGACCACTCGGCGAATGCGCACATCATCTTCGACGACGACAGCATCATCGACTGCAACCATGCCGCGGTGGAGATGATGCGGTGCTCGACGAAGCTGGAAATGCTCGCGATGTCGCCGGACTATCTGGCCCCCGCAATGCAACCGGACGGGTCATTTTCTCCGGAGCGCCGTCGGGAGATATGGGAGCTGACACGGGGTGTGGGACATCTGCGCTATGAATGGCAGGCGATTCGCGCGGACGGGGAGGAGTTCCCCGTGGAAGTGGCGATGACGCCGGTCTTCCTGAATGGACGCGAGGTGCTGCTCGCGGTGTGGAACGATCTCACCGACCGGAAACAGGCGGAGCGCGCGCTGCACGAGAGCGAGGAACGGTTCCAGGCGTTCATGGGCCACAGCCCGACGCTGTGCTTCATCAAGGATGAACAGGGCCGCGTGGTCTTCCTGAACCGGGCGATGGCGGAGGCCTTTAGCGTGAATGGCGAGGACATGGTGGGCAGGAACGATTTTGACTGGCTGCCGCTGGATGCCGCGCGCGCGGTGATCGAACACGATCGCGGAGTGCTGGAGGCGAACACGTCGGCGCAGCAGATCGAGACCATCACCACCGGCGACGGAAACATGCGCGAGTGGCTGATGATCAAATTCCCCATCCCCAGCGCGGGCGGGCGGAAGCTGCTGGGCGGCATCGGCATCGACGTGCAGGAACAACGGCGCACCGAGCGCGCGCTGAAACAACGCGAGGCCACGTTCCGTGATCTCTTCGACGACGCGCCGGTGTCCTACCACGAACTGGACACGGATGGGCGCATCACCCGCGTGAACAAAACAGAGCTGGCCCTGCTGGGCTACCGGGCCACGGAGATGGTGGGCCGGCACGTGTGGGATTTCGTGGTGGAGGCGGCGTCGCAGCAGGTCATCACACGCAAGCTCGCGGGAGGCTCCAACGTGGAGGAGGTATACCAGCGCACGTTCCGCCGGAAGGATGGATCGCTCTTCCCCGTGCTGGTGCGCGACCGCCTCATCCGCGACAGCACCGGCGTGATCAGCGGGTTGCGCTCGACGATGCAGGACATCAGCGAGCTGAAGCAGACCGAGGAGGAACTGCGGGCCGCGGAGGAAAAATACCGCAAGATTTTCGAGAACGCGAACGACGGTATTTTCCGCACCACGCCGGACGGCCGCTACCTGGATGCGAATCCCTCGCTGGCCCGCATCCATGGCTACGACTCGCCCTCGGCGCTGATGAGCGATGTGCGCGACATCGAGCACCAAATCTACGTGGACATGGATCGCCGCAGGGAGTTTTGCGAATTGATGGAGCGCGCGGACGGCGTGGAAAAATTTGAGTCCCGCATGTATCGCAAGGACGGCTCGATCATCTGGGTCTCGGAGTATGCACGGGCGGTGCGCGACGAGACGGGGCAGACTTTATACTACGAGGGCACACTGACCGACATCACCGCCCAAAAGCACGCGGAGCGCGCCATGGCGGAGGCCCGCGACGGAGCGTTGGAGTCGGCGCGGCTGAAGAGCGAATTCCTCGCCAACATGAGCCACGAGATTCGCACGCCGATGAATGGAATCATCGGCATGGCGGGGCTGCTGCTCGACACGGAGCTCACGCCGAGGCAGCGGGATTTCACCCACACCATCAACTACAGTGCGGAGGCGCTGCTGAAGATCATCAACGACATCCTGGACTTCTCGAAAATTGAGGCCGGGATGCTCACCTTCGAGGAGATCGATTTCAACCTGCGCGAAGTGGTGGAGGGAGTGGTGGATCTCTTCGCAGGCCGCGCGCTCTCCAAGGACGTGGAGGTGGGTTCGCTCGTGTGCCACGACGTGCCGGTCGCGCTGGTCGGCGACCCGGGGCGCCTGCGCCAGGTGCTGAACAACCTGGTGGGCAACGCGGTGAAATTCACGGAGCGCGGCGAGGTATTCGTATGCGCCGAGGTGGAGGCGCAAAGCGATGGCGATGCCCTGCTGCGCATCAGCGTGAGCGACACGGGAATCGGCGTGACCCCGGACCAAAAGGTGAAGCTTTTCCAGGCTTTCGTGCAGGCAGACGGCACCACCACGCGCAAGTATGGCGGCACGGGCCTGGGGCTGGCGATTTGCCGGCGGCTCGTGGCGCAGATGGGCGGCGAAATCGGGGTGCACAGCCGCGCGAACGAGGGGTCCACCTTCTGGTTCACCACGCACCTTCGCAAGCAGCCCGAGCAGGTGATGCTGGGCTCCGAGACATTCCCGGGGTTGCGCATCATGGTGGTGGACGACCACCCCGCGACGCGGCGGACCTTCCACCATCTGCTGGGCCACTGGGGCATCGCGGACACATACGCGGCCTCCTGCCGCGAGGCCATGCGGCTAGCGATGAAAGAATCCGCCGCGGGCAAGCCATTCGACATCGTTTTCCTCAATCACCACCTGCCGGACGGGGACGCCCAATCGCTCGCCCGCTCGTTCCATGCGACGGCAAGCCTGTCGCGGACAAAGCTCATCATGCTCGCCACCCTGGACCACGCGGAGGATCCCAGCGGCCTCCACGAGGTGGGCATCTCGGGCCAAATCACCAAGCCCATCAAGGTGCTGCCGCTGCATTCATGCATCGAGCGCATGATCTTTGGGGATGCGCCGATGGAGAAACCTGTGGCCATTGCCGCCCAGCGCAGCAACGTGCCGCAGAGTGGCCTGCGGCTGCTGGTGGCGGAAGACAGCCCGGTGAACCAGAAGGTGATTTTGTACCAGCTCCAAAAGCTCGGCTACACTGCGGAGATGGTCACCGACGGCGCGGCCGCACTCGAGGCAATGGAGCGCAACCGCTTCGATGTGGTGCTGCTGGATTGCCAGATGCCCATTCTGGACGGGTATGAGACGGCGCGGCGCATCCGGGCCACTGTGAGCGATTACCGCCCGTGGATTATCGCACTCACGGCCCACTCGCTTGCCGGGGACCGGGAGCGCTGCCTCGCAGCAGGCATGGACGACTACCTGAGCAAACCGCTGCGGGTGGAGGATCTCGACGCGGCATTCCGCCTGTATCGGGAAGAAAGCATACCCATGAACACCAGCATCCCTCCTATTGGGTCAAATGGCTCCAACGGCACGCAGACGAATGGCGCAACGGAGGCCCCGGCGCTGGACGAAATCATCAACCCCGACGCCATTGCGGGGCTCCGGGAGATGGAGCAGGCGGCGGGGCAAAGCATGCTCTCCGGGGTCATCGGCATTTTCTTTGAGAGCACACCGCCCATCCTCGCGGATGCACGCAATGCGCTGGAGCGCGCGGACGCGGCGCGGCTGGCGCGCGCGGCCCACACGCTGAAGGGGAGTTGCTCAAACTTTGGCGCCCGCCGGCTGCATGGAGTCTGCGAACGCCTCGAAACCGTGGCCAATAACGGAGAGCTTGCCGCCGCGCCCGCATTACTGGATGAAGCAGCCACCGAATACGAATTCGTGCGCGTGGCGCTCGAACGCGAACTCTC
>JAYUWZ010000582.1:0-3652 GCA_043753265.1 Verrucomicrobiaceae bacterium | reverse complement strand
GCTTTTTCCTCGCCGCCCATTCGGCGCAGGCCGCTGACGCCGATGGCGACAATCTTGCCGTCCTTCACCGCTGCGGCGGTGAGGGCGGGCAGGGTGTTGCGGGAGCGGATGGACTCGAGTTGGGGGGAGACGTCATCGGCTTGGGCTGAGGAGGCCAATGCAAAACATCCAACGCCCAACATTAAACGTCCAACGTCCAACGCCCAACGTCCAACGCCCAATGGCGCAAGCGAGACGGCGGGGCGTTTGTGACCGGATGCGGAGGGTGACGCCGCAATTGGAACTACTCCTGCATTTCGATGCTCCCAGTTTCCAACTTCCAACGAAGTGATTCGCCAACCACCCGACGTCTCGCTTGCGCCATTGGGTGTTGGGCGTCCAGCGGCTCTGCCGCCTTCGCCACAAGTTACCATTGGAGCGTTGGGCGTTGGATGTTTCATCGGGTCAGTATTTCGGGAAGGAGGTGTCGATGCGCTCGGCCCATGCTTCGAAGCCGCGCTCGACATTCCAGACCCTGCCGAAGCCGGCCTCTTGGAGCATTTTCACCGCGTGCGCGGAGCGTGCCCCGTTCTTGCAGATGAGGATGGTGTCCTCCGCGGAGTCGAGTTCGCTCATGCGGGCGGGCAGTTGGGCCATGGGGATGAGCGTGGCGCTGGGCAGGCCGCAGATGTCGCGCTCGTAGGGCTCGCGCACGTCGATGAACCGGAACTTCGCTGCGGTATCGAGCTTTGCCTTGAGGTCCTCCACGGTGACGGCGGGCACGCGGGCTTCTTCTTCCTGGCGGGCGCGCGCCTGCGGGATGCCGCAGAATTGATCGTAGTCGATCAGGTCGGTCACGGTGGGATTGGGGCCGCAGAGCGGGCACTTCGGGTCCTTGCGCAGCTTGAACTCGCGGAATTTCATCGCGAGCGCGTCGAAGTTCACGAGGCGGCCGACGAGCGGATCGCCGATGCCGCAGATGAGCTTCACGGCCTCGATGGCCTGGATAACGCCGATGATTCCCGGCAGCACGCCGAGCACGCCACCTTCCGCGCACGTGGGCACCTCGCCTGGCGGCGGGGGCTCGGGGAACATGCAGCGATAGCACGGTCCGCCTAGATGCGCGGCGAACACCGTGGCCTGTCCGTCGAAGCGGAAGATGCTGCCGTATACGTTCACCTTTTTGGTGAGGTAGCAAAGGTCGTTTGTGAGGTAGCGCGTCTGAAAATTATCCGTGCCGTCGATGATGATGTCGTAGGGCTCGGCGATCTTGCGGGCGTTTTCCGAGGTGAAGAGCACCTCGTAGAGATCCACCTGCACGTTCGGGTTGATGTCGCGGATGCGCTCGCGGGCGGATTTGCACTTGCTGCGGCCCACGTCTTTCGTGCCGTGCACGATCTGGCGCTGGAGATTCGAGAAGTCCACCACGTCGCTGTCCACGATGCCGATCCGCCCGATGCCGGCGGCGGCGAGGTAGAGCAGAATGGGCGAGCCGAGGCCGCCTGCGCCGATGCACAGGATGCTCGCTGCTTTCAAGCGTTTCTGCCCCTCGAGCGTGACCTCGGGCATGATGAGGTGGCGCGAATAGCGGGCTACTTCGTCGTTGCTGAACTCCTGCTTCGCGCTCCGCGAAGCGTCAATAATACTAGGCAATGGCATGGCTGTTTTTCCCAAAAATGGGCGCGCAACCTAGCACGACGCGGCAATTTGGAAAGAGGTGCTTTTGCGGAAGGTTCCCAAAGTAGTTACCGACTTCAGTTGGCAGCGCGCACGATTAGAAGCGGCGCTTTCGAAGTCGACCGGCGTGCGGAATCCGCGCCGACTACTTGTTTGTAGCATCTCGTTCTACAGTCTCGAAGTGTGTAATGAACGACTTTGGGAACTGAGTGCGGGTGGATTGGAAACGCGGGTATTTCTCCTGTTCCGTATAGGTAAATTGACAGGTGAATTTTTCTCCGTTCGATTCAGTGACCGTAAAAACCAATCGTTCTCCGCGATAGTTTCCCGAGATTTTGAACGTCGAGTAGAACCCAAGGCATCCCCAGTGAAATCCACGCCCGGTAATTTTTTCCCCTGCCTGCTCCAGTTGAAAATCCATGCCCACCAAATTCGGCCCCGTGGACCATCTGCCACTGACATTGGCCTTCGTGGGCTTGCGTTCATCCTTCTCCATTTGTTTGGCCAAATGGGCCGCCTCGGCTCTTTCGCGTTCAAATTGTTCAGCCTCTTTCAGCTCCTTCTCCTCGATTTGCGAAGGAGTCAGTTTGCTGATCTTTCGCCGATTGGCCGATGTCTCTTTTGCCCAAGTCTCCAATCCGAAACAAGCGAGTAGCGCGAGGACAGCGAAACCTTTCACCCCTATAGCTGTGGCAGATATTTTGAGGGAATCAATGGCGACCTGTGGTAGTGGAGCTGAAGCCAATACGAGACGGGCCTACTGGGATTGATCGGACCTGAGGCTTGAAAGGGAAATGAGATGCGAAACGGTGAAGATTTAACACGAAGGGCGCGAAGAAGACGAAGAGCGCGAAGCCATACAGGAAGAGAAAGTGGTTTGGAGACTCGCGTCGGTGGGATACTTGCTGCACTTTTGCTCAGGAATGCAGGAAGGCTGGAAAAATCTGCGCCGTGCGTTTATCCGTCTATCGCAGTGCTTGCGCGTACGCGGTTCTTTCGCGCAGCCTCCCCGCCCTTACTTTTTATGAAAGTCCTCTCCTGCTCCGTGGCCCTCCTGCTTGCTGTCGCCGCCCCCGTTTTTGCCGAGGAATACCCTCTTACCGAGGACTCCAAACCGCGCGAGGGTGTGCCGAGGGGGGAGAAGCTTTCCTTTGTGTTTGCGGACTCGAAGATTTTTCCCGGCACCACGCGAAACGTGACGGTGTATGTGCCGCGTCAGTACGACCCGGCAAAGCCTGCCTGCGTGTGGGTGAACCAGGACGGCATGCAGCACAAGGCGGATGTGGTGTTTGATAACCTCATCTCCAAGGGCGAGATGCCGGTGACCATCTACGTGGCGGCCTCGCCCGGCGTGGTGAAGGCGCTGGATGGCAAGGCTGCGCTGGACCGCTACAATCGCAGCTACGAATACGATGGGCTCGGCGACAACTTCGCGCGTTTCGTGCTCGAGGAATTGCTGCCTGCCGTCGAAAAGCAGAAGACTGCGGATGGGCGCGCAATTGTGCTGAGCAAAAATGGCAATGACCGGTGCATCGGCGGCTCCAGCAGCGGCGCGGTGTGCGCCTTTACGGCGGCGTGGGAGCGGCCCTCGGAGTTTCGCAGGGTGTTTTCGACGATTGGCACTTACGTAGGGCTGCGTGGGGCGGATCGCTACCACACGCTTATCCGCAAGACGGAGCCGAAGCCGCTGCGTATCTTTTTGCAGGATGGCGACAAGGACCTGAACATCTACGGCGGCGACTGGTGGATGGCGAACCAGACGATGGAGCGGGCGCTCACGTGGGCCGGCTACGAAGTGACGCACGTGTGGGGCAAGGAAGGCCACAATGGGAAGCATGGCGACATGCTCTTTCCTGATGCAGTGCGGTGGATTTGGAAGGACTGGCCGAAGGAGCCGCAGACCGGAAAGAACGGGAATCCGTTCCTCAACGACATCCTGCTCCCCGGAGAAAGCTGGCAGCTCGTCGGGCAGGGATACAAGGACACGGCGGGGATC
>JAYUWZ010000581.1:0-3653 GCA_043753265.1 Verrucomicrobiaceae bacterium | reverse complement strand
AATGCGGCATTGGGCGGGGAGGAGGCGTACCAGACCTTTGTCAGTGCATTGAAGGAACGGAAGATGGGCCACGTGCTCGACTTTGTGCCCAACCACATGGGCATCAGTGAGCCCATCAACCGGTGGTGGATGGACGTGCTGGAGAACGGGCCGATGTCGCTCTATGAAGGCTACTTCGACATTGAGTGGCATCCGCTAAAGCAGGAACTCGAAAACAAGGTGCTGCTGCCGATTCTCGGCGAGCGGTATGGAAAGATTTTGGAGAATGGAGAGTTTAAGTTATCCATGGAGGGTGGTGGCTTTTTCCTGCGGTATCACCAGACAAAGCTGCCGCTCAATCCGCGGACCTATCCGACGATTTTGGAGCTTGCTGCGTCGATGCTTGGAATCGAGTGGGGGCAGGAGGTGCTCGATGAACTTCTGAGCGTGTCGAGCGCGCTTGCGGGCCTGCCGGATGGGGCAGCCGAGTCGCAGCCCAAGGTGACGCTGCGGGCCCGGGAAAAAGAAGTGTGCAAACGCCGCTTGTCGCGATTGATCGCGGACGCCCCTGTCGTGGCGTCTGCTGTGGCCAAGGCGCTGACGGACCTGCAGGGGCAGAGCGGAGACCCTGCGAGCTTTGACAGATTGCACCATTTGCTTTCGGCGCAGGTTTACCGGCTCGCGTACTGGCGAGTGGCCGCAGAGGAGATCAATTACCGGCGGTTCTTTGATGTGAACACGCTTGCCGCGATTCGCACGGAGGTGCCGGAGGTCTTCGAGGCGTCGCATGAGCGTGTATTCCAAATGATCGAGCAGGGAGAGATCACCGGGCTTCGGATCGATCACATCGACGGCCTCTGGAATCCCCAGCATTACCTTGAGCGGATTCGCGAGCGGTGCCCAGGCAAGCCCGTCTATCTCATCGTGGAAAAGATTCTCGCACGCGATGAGTGGCTTCCTTCGCACTGGCCGGTGGACGGAACCACAGGCTACGAGTTTGCCAGCGACCTCACCGGCCTGCTCATCAATCCCGCCAGTGAGCAAGGCTTCACTGAACTGTATGAGGCCTTTGCGGAGGAGGATCATTTTGAGGATCTCATCCATGAAAAAAAGCTGCTGATTACGCGCATGTCCATGGCGAGCGAGGTTGTGGCGCTGGGCGGCATGCTCGACCGGCTCTCGGAGAGCAACCGCCACTACCGGGATTTCACGCTGAACCAGCTCACTGCCGCCGTGCGTGAAACCATTGCGTGCTTTCCGGTGTATCGCACGTACGTCACGCGACAGGAGGCGGCGAGCGATGAGGACCGTTTGATCATCCTGCGCAGCGTACGAAAGGCGCGCAGCCGCAACCCTTCCATCGACAAACCAATTTTCGATTTCCTCGCGAAGATGCTTTTGCTGGAGGCTCCGCAGGAGGCCTCCGCGCAGGAATGGGATGAGCAGATCCGGTTTGCACTCAAATTTCAGCAGTGCTCGGGGCCAATCATGGCGAAGGGCCTGGAGGACACGGCGTTTTACATCTACAATCGCTTTGTCGCACTGAACGAAGTGGGTGGCGATCCGGGGCGGTTTGGGTTGTCTGTGGATGAATTTCATTCCCGCTGCGCGGAAAGGCAGCGCAGGTTTCCCAATACGCTGCTGGCGACATCCACGCACGACACCAAGCGTAGCGAGGATACGCGCGCCCGGTTGGCCGCACTGAGTGAATTTGAGGATGACTGGCGTAATCTGGTGGAGCGGGCGGTGGCCGCCAATGCCGCGCACAAGGTGGAAGTGGAGGGCCGCCATGCGCCAGCCCCCAATGAGGAGTATTTGATTTACCAGACACTCGCCGGGGCATGGCCGCTGGAGTCCATCGACAATCAATCGCGCCCGGAATTTGTGACACGCATCCAGGACTATATGGTGAAGGCGCTCAAGGAGGCGAAGATCAATAGCAGCTGGATTGAACCGAACGAGGATTGGGAACAGGCCACACGCCAGTTTGTGGAAACGATTTTGGATCCAGTGAAGGGCAAAAAATTCCTGCAAGCGTTCCAGCCATTTGTGGAAAAGCTCATGCCCATCGGCGCTGCCAACAGCCTGGCGCAAGTGGTGCTCAAATGCACCACGCCGGGTGTGCCGGATTTTTACCAGGGGTGCGAGGCGTGGGACTTCAGCCTCGTCGACCCGGACAACCGCAGGCCTGTGGACTACGAGCAGCGCCGGGCGTTGCTGGCGGGTCTTGCCGGGATGACGCCCGGCTCGATGCTTGCAGACTGGAAGTCCGGAGCGGTGAAACTTTTTGTCGTCCAGAGATTGCTGAATCTTCGCGCGCAGTATCGCCAGTTGTTTCAAGCTGGGAATTATGGACCGGTGGCAGTCAGCGGTACGCATGCGGAGCGCGTGGTGGCCTTTCTCCGCGCACACGAGCGCGCTCAAATGGCGGTAATCGTCCCCCGGCTGACCGCACCGTTGAAATTTCCCTCGCTCGGCAAAGTGTGGAAGAACACGACTGTCGACCTGCCCGCGGGGAATTGGCGGGATGTGTTTACGATGCGCAGCTTCGAGGTGCATGAAGCCATGCCGATCGCGGACCTATTGCGGGATTTCCCGGTGGCCTGCCTGTGGCGCGCTGATGGGGGGCGACGTGAGAGGTGGAGAGGTGGAGAAGTAGAGAGGAGGTGGTGGCACGCCCAGTGGGTCGGTTTAGTTCAGCCGGCGCAGTGCGATGACGGCGAGATCATCAAAGCTGGGAGACCCATCGGAGTATGCGCCAATCCTAGCTGAGAGATCGGTGAGCATCTCCGCTGCCAGCGGGCCCTCGGCGAGCACCTTCTCGACAATGTCCTGGTTGAATTTTTTCCCATCGCGGTCGCGGAGGCTGTGCAGCCCATCTGTGTGCAAAAGCAGGACGTCACCTTCGCTGAGGGAGACAGCGTTTTCGGTGGGCTTGAGATCCAGGGACACACCGAGCATCGCTTTGTCGGCTGCAAAGGATTCCACCTTTCCGTCGTTGCGGCGGACGAGGAGTGGAGGATGGCCCACGCTTGAAAAGATGACGCTTCCATCGTTATCCACAAACACGCAGCAGGCAGTCATGAACGACTTGGTGGAAAGCGCCTTCATGAAGTCGTGGTTCACACGCGCCAGCACCTCGGATGGGGACACCGCCATTTCCGCAGCCTTGCTGAAGAGATGCACCGTGAGGGTGGTCATCAGCGCCGCGGCTGTGCCATGGCCGATTCCGTCTGCTAGCCAGAAGAGCCAGCGGCCATCGAAGAGCCTTTCCCACCCGTAAATGTCCCCGCCCACCTCGAGCAATGGCTTGAATCGTGTCTGCACCTCCCAATCCGCAGGCGTCGGGAGAACCTGCGGAACGAGGCATTGCTGTGTCACGCGGGCGCAGGCCAAATCGGCCTCGTAGCGCTTTCGCCATTCCTCGAGCTCCCGTGCATGGGAACGCAAGCGGAGCTGGGTGAGAATTCGCGCGTGAAGAACGGCCGCACTGACGGGCTTGGTCACGAAATCGTTGGCCCCGGCCCGCAGGCAGTTGACCTCCTCCGCCTCTCCCGAGTGAGCCGTGAGCATGACCACGGGCAGATTTCGGATGGAGTCAGATTCAGACTTCCGAATGAGTGCGCAAACCTCGGCTCCGTTCTGGCCGGGCATTTCAAAATCCAGCACCACCA
>JAYUWZ010000580.1:0-7720 GCA_043753265.1 Verrucomicrobiaceae bacterium | reverse complement strand
TGGCGTCGTCGCTGCTGCTTACAAAGGTATAGGTTCCCCCGTTGGTGATGTTGAGAAGTCCGTTCCACTTCGCGGCCCACTGCTCCACATTGGTGCCCACGGTGCCGATGCCGAGGGGGACGCCCTCGGCGCTGCCCACATTCGCACCTACCGAAAGAAATCGAAAACTCAGGTCGTCGTCGATCCGGGAGGCATTGGGAGCGACCAGATAGTCCACACCCGTGGTGTTGTTATTATGAATGGTGACTCCCTGGTTGTAGTAACTCCCCTCCAGCCCCGCGGACTGTCCCGGGAGCGTGGGTGGTGATGGCAGGCGTGATGCGTAGCGCGCCGCCATTCAACGTCACGGTGCTGGAGCCGAGCGCATTGCTTCCCCCATTCACGCCCACACTGGCTTGGAGTGAGCCGCCGGAATTCACGACAGCTCCCTGAAGGGCGTTTGGCGTCACGGTGGAAGTATTGGCGAGATGCAGCGCCCCGTTGTTCACCGTGGTCACGCCGGTGTAGGCGGTCCGGCCATCGATGGTCATGCGTCCGGTGCCATTCTTGGTGAGCGTGCGGCCCGCTGCATCCTCGGTGACATTGCCCACGATGCGGAGGGGAGCCGAGGAGGGATTGAATGAGGCGTCGCCCGTGAGGGTTGCGCTGGCAAAGCTCAGCGAGTAATTGTCTGCACCATCCACATCGAGCGAAGTGTTCCCGATGCTCAGGGTGCCGAGCGCAAAACGGTTGCCGACACCCGCGCCGTCGCCATTGGAGACCGAGATGCGGCCCGGATTCGTCTGCACGGTCACATCATTCTCCGCATAGGCCAGCGTGCCGCTGTTGCCAGTGCCACCGTCGCGCAGATCCAGCCGCGCATTGAATCCCTGGAAAACGACATCCGCAGTGCCGATCGTGCGCCCGGTGAAGGGCGTGCCGCGCGGATTGTTCTCCAGCGCCACGTTGTTCCCAAGAGTGATAATCCC
The DNA here is from genome assembly GCA_043753265.1 of Verrucomicrobiaceae bacterium. GTDB lineage: Bacteria > Verrucomicrobiota > Verrucomicrobiia > Chthoniobacterales > Chthoniobacteraceae > SXWH01. The sequence goes on along the minus strand of JAYUWZ010000580.1, from coordinate 6,752 downwards.
GGAAAGATTGTTGGCGGTATTCTCCAGAACGAAGACCCCCGTGCCGCTCGCCGGGCCGTTCAGGGTGACGTTCCCCGAACCCGTCAGGATGTTGGAAGAACCTGTGTTTCCTCCGAGAAACACAATCTGCGGATCGCCCTGGGCATTGATCGCGGAATCGGTGCCTGCGGCCAGGGTTACAATTCCGTTGATGCGAAGATTTCCACTCACTGCCGTGAATGCACCGCCGTTCAGATTGAGCGCCCGATTGAAATCGCCGGCAAAGTTTTTAACCACCGTGCCACCGCTCGAAACGGTGACCGACAGTGAGCCTCCGAGCGCGGCGGCTTGATCCAGTTGCAAGGCGCCGGCGTTTACCGCTGTCGGACCGGTAAAGCCGTTGGTCGCATTAAGGATAAGTGTGCCATCGCCGAGTTTCGTGAGGCCGCTGGAACCGCCAAGGGTGCTCGTGATGGTGGCGAGCGCCCCCGGTGCGACGGTGATATTTTCGGTCGTCAGCGTGAGATCGCCCCCGGTGAGGGAATATGAATCGTTGAACGCCAGGGAGTTCGCGAGTTCCGCTGCCCCGAGGGTGATGAGATTGCCGGTGCCAAGCAGCCCGGGATCGGGGATGGGGTTTGGAAAAATCACATCATCCAAGGCACCCGGCTCCGCAGCCAGGCTCCAATTGGCACCATTATCCCACGTAAAATCCGTGGTGCTTCCGGCGGTCCAGATGTTCTGAGCATGGGCGTCGGGCGTCGTGGCGGCGGCAATGGCAGCAGCAATCGCGACGGTGGAAGATAGGCGGCTGAGCGAGTAGCCCAAGGCGCGCCGGGGATGGCGTTGCAGGGAGTGCATGGATGTGGTGTTGACGCAGTTGATTCTGAGAGTTTTTGGGGAGGAACCCGCACGCCCTCTCAGGGGACGGGCGGACTCGAGAGGAAAGAGGCTTCCAGGCTGGCGGCGGATACACGCAACGGGAAGCCTCCCGTTTGGCGCACATTGCGATTCGGTGATACCCTGCACGATATCCCGGGCATCTCGCTGCCAGCCTGGAAAATTGAAATACTGCACATGCGGCCTTCTCCCCGTTCACTTGCAAATCGCTCGTGGTGGCCGGCATTGCTGGCGGGCCTTCGCGAGGAGACGGAATGGAGAGAGTGGAACTGCATGAGAATTACGCTTGGCGGAGAAGTGTTCCCTATTCCGCCTGCTGGTAAGACTATCGCACACCAACGTTACCAGAGTATTACCAACGCATTAACTGTTGGCAAAGGAGCGAGGGTGGGAGGCTGGGAATCCCCCTTGAACGTGTGATGTGAACGATGCCCCATTCCTCGACCCACAGCACATCATGTCCAGCTTTCGCGAGCAAATCGCGGAATGCGCGCACATGCTGAAGGGAGATCGAGTTCAACGGCTCCTTTGCGTTCTCTCCCAAGCTCTCGCGAACTCACGAATGTATTGTCCATCTTTCAGGAAGGTGCGGTCTGTAGTGGCTCCTTTTTTCCGGCAAGCCATTGATCCAACCATGCACTCGCTGTGTGGAAAAGGAGCGGTTGGCCGTTTTGCAAATTCGTGAATTTCGGAGAGCACCCGGCGGCACTGGCTCTCCACGAGACGCCCGGCCCGCCCGACTTGGCTGCTTGTTCTCACGCAAGCGCTATTTTCATATCGAGGGTACGATTGCTTGTTTTCGTCGATTTCTTGAGTCTCCTACCGTCGGCAGATGAATACGCAGCAAACCAAAAAGGAGAACGAACGCGCTTGTGAAGACCTGGCATTTAAGTGTGAGAACCACAGTGAGAACCTCCATCTGCGTGCAGCGTATTCCAGCGTGTTCTCACTCTAGAGAAAAGCACTTCGGTTCACATGGGGGAATCGAAAAGCAGGGTTCGATTGCCTCTCCCCGCTCTTCTTTTCGAGATGGCCGCATAAAAAAGGTGAGCCATGGATGGAAAAAATGAACGTCTCCGCAGGGCTCGCGGTCTGAGCCCGGCCCTTTCATGATAAACATTTCTCCCGAACGGCCGTCCCCCCGTCCGAACAACCCTTTTTACCCCGGCGTGTCTGCCCCCTTGCCTTGTGCGCGCCGCTCCGTTACGCCAAGCGCCCTTTTGAACTCAAGCGACTGCTTCCATTCATGATTTCGCGGCGGCCATGGCTCCTGTTTGCGCTGGCTGGATACCCCTGGGCGCATCTTTCGCTTGCCCAGACGGGTACGGCACCCGGGGGTTTTGGCAGCCCGCCCCCGCTGCCGGGTTCCCCAGGGGCGACCACCACCCCAGGCCCACTCGATCCCAGGCCAAAGCCTGCCAAGTCAGCCGCCGAGACCAAGGAGGAAGAAGAAGGGAAGGACGAGCCTGCGGAGCCCCCCAAGAAACCAGTCACCCCGCCGCCGGTGGAACCGGGCACGAAACCTCCAAACCCGTTTGGTTTCGATGATCCGCCCCTCCCCACGGATCCCCAGCGTCCCGGCATTCTCGCCCCCGGCAACAGGGATTTCGGCACGAATGGCGCAAGCTCCAGCTTTGGTGGGCCCCGGCCTCTGGTGACTCCCTCGCAGTCGTCCGAGCAGACCGGCACCCAGCCCAAGAAGAGGGAGGAAAACCCCATCAATTTCACAGCGCCGGGATTTTTCGGATCCGTCCGGCAGAATTTTTCCTCGGGCGAGGGTCGCTTTGCCAAGCCGCGTTATCGTTATGGCGGCAGCATCGGCATGGGGTTTGACGACAACTACCAGCAGACACCGACCAACACCGGTCAGGATGCCAGTGTTTCGGTGCAGATCATCCCCGCGGTGCCGGAGCTTACCACCACCCAGACAACCAGGGAGTTTGTGGGCTTTCGCTTCTTTAATGGCGTTTTCAATCCCGTATACCGGACCAACACGAGCGAAGTGGTGCTTCGTCCCGCCCAGCCGGAGCAACGGATCGAGACGCCCATCCCGGCCATCCCTGAAAGCCCGAGACTATTCAGCGTCATTACCACGGCCGACGTGTTTTTCAACACCCAGTGGGCGAAGTCGAGGGAGGCCTTCACGCTCGATTTGCGGCTGGGCATGGAGTATTACTGGGATCGGGAGATCGACCCCCTCCAGTATAACGGGTCGCTATCCCTGCTCTACATCCGGAAGCTGAGCTCCCGCATGCAGTTGACGGCGAATTCGAGCATCACCCACCAGACGCAGCCGGATTTCTCGCAGGTCAATGTGAATGCGGATAGTGGGACCGGTGGGTCCGGGGTGACCAATGCCCAGCTCAAATTTGATTTGGGCTACCGCTGGGCACCCCGTTTCAACACCAATACGAGCGCCTCTGCGCAAATGGTGATGTACGATTCCACGGGGGTGAACGCATCCAATAATCTGCTTGATGTCACGCTCTCGAACGAATTGCGCTATATCTGGTCCTCAAAGACGACCTACGTGTTGGAGACGCGGTATACGATGAGCAATTACCTGGAGGATCCGCTCCGGAACTCGACCACCATTTTCGTGTTGCTGGGGGCGGATAAGCGCTGGAGCAGGCGTTTGACCACCACGGCGCGGCTGGGCCAAGCCCTTCGCACGTTCGATGAGGGAGGCAACCAGTCCTCGCCGTATGGTGAATTGGCAGCCACCTACCAGCCCAGCTCCCGCTCCCAATTTTCACTGAACTCCCGCTATGGTTTCGAGGCCACGCAGCAGGCCGGGGAGCAAAACGTGACGTTCCGCACCAGTCTCAACTACAGCCGTGCGCTCACTCCAAAACTTTCGGCGGTACTGGGACTCACTTATCTCCAGAGCACGCTGACGTTTCCGTCTGCCGCTGAGGAGGTCGAATTCGTCAACGACACCATCGACGGCTCGGCCACCCTGTCCTACCGGTTCAATCGCCGTTTCAATATGAACGCACGGTACTCATACACCAATCTGACGACATCGCTCGGTCTTCAAGATTACGATCGCAGTCGTTTCTTCCTTACCGGCTCCTATGAGTTTTGAACGATGCACCCCCGCTCTTGTCGAAAAACTGTATCAGCCATTGCGCAAGTCCCCCGCCCCTATTAATTCCACTCCCCCCTTGAGCATTTAGAACCCAGCAAAACCCCTCTGATGAACCAGAACACCGAGGCAAAACTGCACTTTCTCGATTATTGGCGCGTGATCCGCCAACGGATTGGGCTGATCCTCCTGACTTTCTTCCTCGTGCTCGTTTCCGGGGGCATCTACATCTTTTTCCTCCCCAAGGAATACTATTCCAAGGTGACGATGGAAATTAAGCCCGACAATAACAAGGGCGTCGATCCCATCAGCTTCGGCAATGCAGCCCGCACGGATCCCCAGTTCATCAGCACCCAGTTCCAGGTCTTGCGGAAGACGGAAATCCTATATCCGGTGATCGACAGCCTCGGTCTGGTGAAGGCCTTCTCCCCCGCTGGCTCGCCACAGCCGAGAAGCGTGGTTGCGCGGATGCTGGATCAGTCGATGACCGTGCAGGATTTGAGAAACACCGCACTGATCGAAATCGGTGTGCACAACACGGACTCCCGGCTGGCGTCCAGCATTGCCAACGAGATTGCAAACGTCTACAAGGACCGCCGCATCAAGGATTTGAAATCGACCGTCGAACAGACCCTCGGGGAAATGCGCGATGAGCTCGATAAGACCCGCGATAAGGTGCGGAACCTGTATCTTGAAGCTGCCAAAATCCGGCAGGAGGAGCGCATCGTGGATCCCGACCCAGAGAGCGTGAATGCGATCGTGACGCTGAGCGACCGCCCTATTTTGCTCAATGAGGAGCAGCTCGTAAAACAGCGCAATCTGGTGGATCAGCTCACGAACCAGTACGCAAGCATCGAGAAGTTGCAGCCCGAGGAATTGATGGAGGCGATGAGGACACTGGGAATTGAGGATCAGACAGTAACGACGAAAATACCCCTCCTGCAGGAAGCCAATGCCGAGGAGGCAAAGATGACGACTTCCGGTGTGGGAGAAAACCACCCGCGCCTGAAGGCCCTGCGCGCCGCGCGCGACGTTTACCGCAAGCAACTCAGCGACCAGTTGGAGAGCATCAAGCGGGCGCAGCGCACCAAGTTGACCATCGAGAAAAGCGGTCTCGAACTGGCGGACGAGCGTTTTGCCAAGCTCAAGGGCGAGGTGATCAGCGAGAAGAACAAGACCCAGAAGTACGTGGAAAAGAAGAGCGAGTATCTTATGGCCCGCTCGCTCATGCAGGTCATCGAGCAGCGCTATGCCGCCGCCCGCTTCGACAACTCGCTGTCGGTGGAACCCGTGAAGATTTGGGAGCCAGCCGAGCCCAGCGCGCGGCATGACCGCCCACGCACCGGTACGTTCCTGGCCATCGTCCTGGTGGCAGGGTTGTTCGCAGGCGTGGTGCTCGCCTTCTTTATCGAGTATCTCGATACCAGCGTGAAGGGCATCGAGGACATCGAGAAATACCTCTCGCTGCCAGTCCTCGCGGTGATTCACAAGGACGTCGCGATTTTGATGAGACTCAAGCGGGATTCGGCGGATGCCGAGGCCTACCGCATCCTGAAGGCCAATATTGAATTCAACCAGGCCGACCGCGAGGCGAATACCTTCACGCTCGTCTCCGGTGGCGCGGGCGAAGGCAAGAGCACGACGCTCAACAACCTCGCATTCACATTCGCCAAGGGCGGGGCCAATGTGCTGGTCGTCGATGCCGATCTCCGGCGGCCTTCGCAGCACCGCCTCTTCGAGGTGGACAACAACATGGGCCTCGCGGACTACCTGCACGGCAAAGCGCGGGTCGAGGACATCATCCTCAACAGCAAGGTGGACAACCTTTCCTTCATCCCCAGCGGCAAGCTGCTCGATGATGCCGGCATCGTGAACAGCCCGCGGATGATCGAACTCATCGCCACCCTCAAGCGCCAGTATGATGTGGTCTTCTTCGACAGCCCGCCAATTCTCGGCGTGTCGGACGCGAGTGTGCTCGTTTCCGAGGTGGATAACACCATCATGGTCGTGCAGCACCGCCGGTTCCCGCGCGGCATGCTGCAACGCGTGAAGCAAGCCGTGAATCACGTGGGCGGCAAGCTCATCGGAGTGGTGCTGAACAACATGGATAGCCGCCAGGACGACTCCTACTACTACTCCAGCTACAACGAGTACTACGCCCCGAAGCGCGAGCGTGCCGAGCCCGCCGCCAAGAAGCCCGTGGGTGCCACCTCCGCGCCCAAGACCGAAGACGAAGAATACTAAACGACCATGCGCACGATCTATCTATCCCTCTGCCTCGCACTGGCATTCATCGCCGGGGCGTTTGCCGACACAAAGCTCAGTGACGGCGACATGTTCCAGATGTCCGTCTCCGGTGCCCCGCGCGAATATACCGCAGAGTATGATCTGCAGTACACCGTGGACGGCGGAACCGTGAATGTACCCAACGTGGGACGTGTGAAAGTCACCGGTCTCACCGCCACGCAGGTTTCCGCCGCGGTGGAAAAAGAACTGAAGGACAAAAAGATTTTCACCAACCCCACGGTGGTCATCAATGTGGCCCAGGTTGGCCGTTTTATAACGGTTGGCGGGGCTGTCAGAAACCCGGGACGTCATCCTTGGTCGCAGAACATGACGCTCACCATCGCCATCGCCACCGCCTCAGGTTTCGCCGAGTTTGCGGACGATAAGGTCCGCGTGGTCCGGGGCAACCAGCGCTCGGAATACAGCCGCAAGGCACTGAAAAAGGATCCCTCCCAGGAACCCAAAATCCTGCCTGGTGATTATATCGAGGTCGGCGGCG
>JAYUWZ010000579.1:0-3655 GCA_043753265.1 Verrucomicrobiaceae bacterium | reverse complement strand
GCCAAAGGCGCGAAAGAACATAGCCTAGCGGCCAAGCGAAGCGCGGCACTAGGAAAATGGCCCATCAGGCCGCGCCCCAAATGGGGCGCAAGAGCTGTGTCTCGGGATAGCTTAATGCCCGCCGCACTCAATCGATTTACAGCGCAGCCGGCGGTAAAAGAATGCGACTCACATCGTAGCCCGGTACCACCCCAGCTTCGCAGGCGAAAGGTGCAGGTTGATCTGCTTCGTCTCCAGATACTCGTCCATCCCCCATGTCCCGAGTTCCCGGCCCCAGCCACTCTGCTTGTAGCCGCCCCATGGCGCTTCGTTGAAAGTGGGGTGGTAGCAGTTCATCCACGTAATGCCCGCCCGCAGCGCTTTCAAAACCCGCAAGCCCTTCGCCCCATCGCTCGTAAACACACCACCCGCGAGCCCATAATCCGTCGCGTTGGCGAGGCGGATGGCATCCGCCTCATCGTCAAAAATCTGCACCGCAACCACGGGCCCGAAGATCTCCTCCCGCACGATGCGCATGTCCGGCTTGGTATTTGCAAAGACCGTGGGTTCCACAAAGTTGCCCGCAGCGAGCGCGCCGCCGATGCGATCTCCGCCGCACAGGCAATCGGCCCCTTCCGCCCTGCCTGCAGCGATGTACCCCAGCACTCGATCCATATGGCCGGGGGTGATCAGCGGGCCCATCTCGGTGTCGTCTTTCAGTCCGTCCCCCACCACGATTCCCCGCGCCGCCGCGACAAAGCGCGTCAGGAAGCGGTCGGCGATTTTGCGTTCCACGAGCAGCCGCGAGCCCGCGCTGCACACTTCCCCCTGCCCCGCGAATGCCGCAAAGAGCGCCCACTCCAGAGCCACGTCTTCATCTGCATCGGCAAACACCATGCATGGCGATTTTCCGCCGAGCTCCAGCGTGACCTTTTTCATGTTCCCGAGCGCAGCTTCCACGATCTTTCGGCCTGTCGCGGTGCCGCCTGTGAAGGCCACTTTGTCCACCAGCGGCGATGCCGCGAGTGCGTGGCCCACTTCCGGGCCCGGGCCCGTGAGCAACTGCGCCGCGTCCTCCGGCAGACCGGCCTCGGCCATCAATTCAAAAAGGCGCAGCGCGCTCAGCGGGGTCGCCTCCGCGGGTTTCAGGATACAGCAATTTCCCGCGGCGAGCCCCGGCGCGAGTTTCCATGCAGCCATGAGAAAGGGATAATTCCACGGAATGATCTGCGCGCACACGCCAATGGGTTCGCGCACGACGATCGTCTGGATTGCTGGCTCCGGCACCTCGAAGGTCTGCCCGAGCGCCTTCGTCGCAAGCCCTCCATAGTAGCGGAAGCAATTCGCCGCGTCCGAGATATCCAGGCGCGCCTCGCGCAACGGCTTGCCGTTGTTGCGTGTCTCCAGTTTCGCCAGCGCATCGGCGTGCTTGTCGATGAGGTCGGCGATTTGAAACAGGATGCGCGCACGCTCCTGCGCACGCATCCTAGGCCATGGCCCTTCATCGAAAGCCTTGCGTGCAAAGGCAACGGCCTTCTCCGCATCGCGCGCAGTGCCATCCGCCACCAGGCCAATGCATTCGTTGTTCGCGGGATTGAGTATCTCGCGCGTGCCGCCCTCAGCAGCCTTCGTCCACCCGCCGCCGATGAAAATTGGGAGTGTTTTCATGGAACGAACGTCGCCCCGATTTTGCGAAAGTGCCAAGGAATATTCGCGTGGGAATATACCGGGCAAGCAACCACCCCTGGCGGATACGGGATTGTCTCGCGACGTGTCGTCAGGGTAACGTCGCGAGCCTCCTCCTCCAAACAGGCAAAACACCGCCCGCCATGGCTGGGAAATAAATCAGGCGGGAACCGCCGCATCGAGCGCGGCAAAGACCTTTCCACACCACGCGGCGATTCCAGTTTCGTAATCGATGTCGTTCTCCGAGCGCTTCAAAATACGCACCCCGCCCTTGGCCGCGAGCTCTGCATCCAGCTTTTTGCCAAAGCCGCAGTAATTTGCAAAACTCGAATCGCCGATGGCGTAGATGCTGTAGCGGAGGCTTGCGAGGGTTTTGGCGGCCAGCTCCTGCACCCCGTTCCAAAACCGCGCGGCGGGCCCTGGTGCCCCCCCATCCCCGTAAGTGCTCACGCTGAAAAGCACCACGGGTTCCTCCGCGAGCCCGCTCGCACTATAGCCGTCCACATCCCGCACGCGGGGGGCGTAGCCGCGCTCTCTCGCGTAATCGGCGATCCGATCCGCGCAGATTTGAGCATTGCCCGAGGTAGTGGCGTAGAGAATCAAAAGTGGTTTGCTCATCGATTGGGTGCGGTTGAAAGCTCGGGTGGTCTTGAAAGTATACGTGTTCAGAACATCGCGTGGATGTTCTTGCGCCATGCTGCGGCCTGCCCGGGGTCGCCGAGTTCCAGCCGCAGCATGCACGCATCCTCATTGGTCGCGCAGCGCAGCGCAGGCAAGCCGCCATTGCTCATGTTCTCAATGGAGAGATGCGGCAGCAGCTCCGCACGGAAGTGCAGGCCCACCTCGTCGTTCGAGGCAAACCACCACCCATCCGTGGGCCTCAGCGAAGCCGGGACAAAGCTCGCGCGCTGTGTCACCGACGGGGTGCGCACGGTGGCACAAAGGCAAATCTCCTTTTCCATGCAAGCGGCGATGAGGCTTTCGATAATCTCCGAACCGCCCCCATACTCGATACCTGGCGAAAATGAGCTTTCGATGGCAGGCTCCTGCATTCCGCAAATCCAATCGGGCACATGCGCCTCGCATTCCTGGTGCAACCGCACCCATCCACAAAACTCATTCAGATCGCTCTCTTGTGTCAGTGTAAAGCGATGCACCATGCGTCCCTGCGAATCCTTGAGTTCCATGCCGAAAATATGGCCACCCTCGCGCCGTGTGTGCAAGGCGTGCGCACCACCCAGTGCCCGGAAGTTCACCCAAAGCCCGCCCTCGGCATTCGCACCTTTGGTAATGCTCGAGGTGGGTTCCAGCTTGGGATACGTCATCCGCCGGCCGAGAATCGCCGCCTCGTTGCGCGTCATCATCAATCCCTCGCCCACCCCCGGGAGCTGGCCCAGCATGCGCGGCCAGTCATTCCCAAGCTCGGCGCGTAGCGTGAGCTTGTCGTGGCTGTAGCTCAGGTTGCTGAGCTGGATGCCCGGCGTGAGCGGGCTGCTCCACTCCGGCAGCATGTCCCAGCCTCCCAGGGATAGCGCGCGCCGCATGGCGTCACAGCATTTGCACAATCTGCGGGCACAAGCGCCGCGCTTCACCGGGCCTTCTTCGGATGGGATTCGTTTTTGCACATCGTCAATCTGCACGTCCTCACCATTCCACGCTTCCCGCCCGTTGCGAAATATTTGCGGGCAGTTGCGAATCGCACCAATGGTAGGGACGCGCGGCCCGCATTATGAACAGCACACAATTTGCATCCGGCGAAGGCTTGCGCTCCGCGAGATGCACCGCTTTCCATGGCTGGGTGACATCGCCGCCGCTGCTCGAACTTCGCGCGGTCTCCCGCACACGCGCGGAGACCGGCGGATGCATGCGCGTGCGAGACCTCTCCCTCACAGTCGCCGCAGGGGAAATCGTGGCGCTCACCGGCGACAGTGGATGCGGCAAAAATCTCATCCTCCGCCTGCTCGGTCTGCTCGAGGTGCCCGATTCCGGC
>JAYUWZ010000578.1:0-7722 GCA_043753265.1 Verrucomicrobiaceae bacterium | reverse complement strand
CTCACGCATGCCGCTCGGAGAGCGCCATCCACCTTCAAGCCGCCTTCGCCAACTGGTCGCATTACGCCAGTATCCCCTCTCCGCGGTGTATTGACGGTTCCACCATTCAAACAAAACAGGCCCGCCCCCGGTGAAGGGAGCGGGCCTGTGAAAGGATTAGCCAGCGAGACTATTTGGCGGCCGTGAAGTTGGCCTCGGCCTGCGCCCAGTTTACCACACTCCACCACGCTTTGACGTAGTCGGGGCGGCGGTTCTGGTAATTCAGGTAGTAGGCGTGCTCCCACACGTCGATGCCGAGCACCGGGGTGCCACCGCAGCCGGCTTCCGGCATGAGTGGGTTGTCCTGGTTGGCAGTGGAGCAGATGGCGAGCTTGCCATCCTTCACGCAGAGCCATGCCCAGCCGGAACCGAAACGTCCCGCGGCTGCGGCTGCGAATTTTTCCTGGAAAGCGGCAAAGCTGCCGAAGTCCGCGGTGATGGCCTCGGCGAGCTTGCCGATGGGCGCTCCTTCTGCGGAATTCTTCATCAACTTCCAGAAAAAGCTGTGGTTCCAGTGGCCGCCGCCATTGTTGCGCACCGCGCCACGGATGGCCTCCGGCACGGCTGCGAGATTCTTGACCAGATCATCGATGCTCTTGGCCGCGAGTTCGGGCTGATCCTTCAGCGCATTGTTGAGATTCGTGACGTAGGCGTTGTGGTGCTTGCCGTGATGGATTTCCATCGTCTTCGCGTCGATGTGTGGCTCGAGCGCGGTGGTTGCGTAAGGGAGTGGTGGTAGTTCGTGTGCCATAATCGTAATGAAGTTGGGAGTTGAAGGTTAGACATCCCATCGTTTTTGGCAAGCAGGCCGGATGTGGTGAAAATCCTAAATCATTCTTAAAACATGCGCTCTCGCAGAGAGCCTCCAGTCTGCGCCTGCATTGGGCGTTGAGCGTTGGATGTTGCGCGTTGGACGTTTCGTCTCCCATTCGCTTGGCATCCTCCCGAGTTCCCGGCATGATGCCTTCTATCGCATGGAAATCCGAAAAGCCGTCATCACTGCCGCGGGGAAGAGTCAGCGCCACCTGCCGCTCCAGAGTCTCGTGGACCGGGACGGCAACACCAAGACCGCCCTCGCGATTATCATCGAGGAAGTCCTTCGTGCTGGCGTGGAGAGCATTGCGGTCGTCATTGCAACCGGCGAGGCACCCGCCTTTCGCTCTGCGGCAGGGGCACATGCGGAGCGCCTTACGTTCATCGAGCAGGCCCAGCCACTCGGCTACGCGCACGCCATTCACAGGGCAGCCGGGTTCACTGGTGCCGATCCATTTCTCCTGCTCGTGGGCGATCATCTTTACCTCTCGCACACCGGCCAGGGCTGCGCGGAACAGCTTCTCGCGATTGCGCGCACCGAAAAATGCGCCGTGTCCGCCGTACAGAGCACTCATGAAAGCCAGCTCGGCTACTATGGCGCGGTCGGCGGCAAACTCGTGGACGCCGCCCGGCGTCTTTACCAGGTGGATACCGTGCTGGAAAAACCCACCCCCACCGAGGCCGAGCAAAAGATCGACGTGCCCGGCCTGCGCGCAGGCTACTACTTGTGCTTTTTTGGAATGCACGTGCTCACGCCAAACGTGCATCGCATCCTCGCGGCGATGCTTCAGAAATCCGCGGGGCGCGAGACGAGCGTCCACCTCCGCGCCGCACTCGCGCAACTCGCATCATCCGAGCGCTACCTCGCCGCCGAACTAGAGGGCCAGCGTTACGATTTCGGCGTAAAGTATGGCCTGCTCGCCTCGCAGCTCGCATTGGCGCTTGCGGGCAAGGATCGCGACGAGGTGCTGCGCCGCCTCGTGGAACTCATGGCCACCAGCCACGCCCGATGAGTGCCAGCCTGCTCTCGCTCATCACCTCCCCTGCCACCCGCGACCGCGCGCTGGATGAAGCCTGCGCCTCGCTCGATACCTCCACGCTGCTCGCCGAGTGTGGCGAACTCGATGCCTTCCGCAGAAAATCGGAGAACCTCTACGACCGCGTTCGCGCGCTCTTTTTCCTCGCCGCGATTCACCGCTATCATCTACCGGAGCTGCTGACTCCGAATCAACCTTCCACGATTCCTTTCCACGGTTTCGAGCATCTGCTGGCGCGGCGGTTCGAGGAGGCCATCGATGTGTTCCTCTCCGCCCAGCGCGAGCACGGGCCAGGTGATGGACTCTGCTCCGCGCTCGCCACCGCCTACCACCGCCTCGCCTTCCAGACGCTCGCAGATCAAGTCCGCCGCAGCGTGCGTACGGTGCGCGGCAACCAGTGGATGTTTCGCATGGGCCATCCGGTCGATCAGCCTCTGCGCCTGCGCCGGGAATTGCTCACACAGGATGCCGAGGGTACCTACCCGATTCTGCGCGAGCGAACGCCCGTGCGCATGGACCTCACACACTCTGCGTGGAGCGACATCTTTTTTCTCGGCATGGATTTCCCCGAGGGCGCGCGTGTGCTGAATATCAGCGTGGACCTTGGCGTGCACGGCCGAGACGCCCAGCCCCAGCCGCCTGTGAGCGCATGGGTGCGTGTGATTGAGCAGCCCGTGCTGCGCCTCGTGAGCGTGGATCTTGGCGCGTCGGCGGAAATTTCGTCGCTGGCGGAGGTGTTTGATTTTGCGAAAGACTACCTCGGGTTGCTGAAGGCCGCAGTGATCGCCAGCGGCGTGGTGCCTCCGGGCATTGAGGGCTCGGGGCAATCGCTTGCCGATCTGCTCGCGCGCATGGCGGGGCCAGGTCGCGGACTCGAGATCGTATCGAGCGTGAACGACATCCCCAAAGGCTCGCGCCTCGCAGTCTCTACCAATCTTCTCGCCGCGCTCATCTCCGTGCTCATGCGCGCGACGGGCCAGGCGGAATCGCTCACCGGCCCGCTGCTGGAGCCCGAGCGCCGTCTCGTGCTCGCCCGCGCGCTGCTCGGCGAGTGGATTGGCGGCAGCGGGGGCGGGTGGCAGGACAGCGGCGGCGTGTGGCCGGGCATCAAGCTCATCGAGGGCGTGGCCGCGCAGGCAGGAGATGCGGAATTTGGAATTTCGCGTGGGCGACTTCTGCCGAAGCACCACGTCTTCGGACGCGAGGAAATTTCCGATGCCTCCCGGCAGGCATTGCAGGACAGCCTCGTGGTGGTCCACGGAGGCATGGCGCAAAACGTGGGCCCCATTCTCGAAATGGTCACCGAAAAATACCTCCTGCGCAGCGCGGCGGAATGGCTTGGACGCAAGGAGGCGCTCGGCTTTCTCGATGAAATCGTGGATGCGTTGCGAGTGGGCGACATCCGCAAAGTGGGTGCCATCACCACGCGGAATTTCCGAGGCCCCATCCAGGCCATCATCCCTTGGGCGACGAACCATTACACGGAGCGTCTTATCACTCGTGTGAACTCGGAGTTTGGTGAAGATTTCTGGGGTTTCTGGATGCTTGGAGGCATGAGCGGCGGCGGCATGGGTTTCATCTTCGCTCCGGCGCGCAAGGCCGAGGCACAGGAGCGGCTAGCGGCCATCATGCGCGAGGAAAAGCAATCGCTCGCGGCCTCGCTTCCCTTCGCGATGGACCCCGTGGTCTACGATTTCCGCATCAATGAGGCGGGCACGAGCGCGGACCTTATTTCCGGTTCGTTGGCCATCATGCCCAAGGGCTACTACCTGCTGCTGGCCCCGCAGCTTCTCCGTCTCGACCCCAAGGAATTACCCGTATCCGCCCGCGTGGAACTCGACCGCTTTGCCTCCGCCTGCCGCACGCGCTTTGAGTTGCGCTGCGTGGTGCAGGAGTTGTTCGACGCGCTGCTTCCCCGCATGCGGGAGGACAAGGCAGGTGCGCAGACGCTCGACGAGTTGCTTGCCGAAAACGGCTTCGACCGCGAAGCCCACGAGCAAATCCGCGCAGACGTGCGTGCGGGCCGCATCGGCCTCGCGCAAAACCGCCTGCCAGCAAACACCGTCATCGAGGACGTGCGACCGGAGGACGTAACGACCATCGATGCCTCCAAGGAACAGCGCCGCTTTGCGGAGATCGGCATCGCTGCAATCCGCAATGGCGAAGCCGCGGTCGTGACACTCGCCGCGGGTGCTGCGAGCCGGTGGACACAGGGCGCGGGCGTGGTGAAGTCACTCAATCCCTTTTGTAAACTCGGCGGAAAGCACCGCACTTTTCTGGAAGTGCACCTCGCGAAATCCCGCCGCATCTCACGGCTCGCGGGCGGCACGGTGCCCCACGTGTTCACCACCGGTTACCTCACCCATGGGCCGATCTCCGCGTTCCTCCAGGGCGCGAATAACTACGGCTACGAGGGCGGCGTTCACCTCAGCAAAAGCGCCAGTGTGGGCCTGCGGCTCATCCCCACTGCCCGCGACCTCCGTTTCGCATGGGAGGAAATGCCCCAGCAGGTGCTCGACGAGCGCCAGCAAAAGGTGCGCGATTCCCTGCGCTCAGCCCTGCTCCGCTGGGCCTCCGGCGCCGGGGAAGGCAGCGACTACCGCGACAATCTCCCGCTGCAATGCCTGCACCCGGTGGGCCATTTCTACGAGTTGCCCAACATGCTCCGCAACGGCACCCTTGCCGCGCTCCTGCGCAGCAATCCGAATCTGTGCACACTGCTCTTGCACAACATCGACACCACCGGTGCGGACCTGAATCCCATCCTGCTGGGACGCCACATGGAAAGTGGCGCGGCGCTAACCTTCGAGGTCATCACCCGCCGTCTCGATGATCGTGGCGGCGGCCTCGCCCGTGTGGATGGGCGGCCCCGCCTCGTCGAGGGACTCGCCGTGCCACGCGAGGAACTGGAATTCGGCCTGAGCTACTACAACTCCATGACCACCTGGGTGGACGTAGATGGATACCTGAAAGCCCTCGGCATCACCCGCGAGGACGTTCTCGCCGGAAACGACGCAGTCATCGCCTCCAGCATCCGCGCCCTCGCCGCGCGTGTGCCCACTTACATCACGCTTAAGGATGTGAAGAAGCGCTGGGGCCACGGACAGGAAGACGTGTTCCCTGTCGCCCAGTTTGAAAAACTCTGGAGCGACCTCACGGCTCTGCCCGAGCTCGACAGCCGCTACATCGTAGTCCCCCGCCCCCGTGGCCAGCAGCTCAAAGACCCTGCGCAGCTCGATGGCTGGCTGCGCGACGCCTCGGCCAAATACGTGGAAGAGTTGTGCGCGTGGGAGTAGTCTCGCATACAGGCGGATGCACGGCGCGAACCAACCGGAGCACTGGTTAAGCGAGTCTTTTACCCTCCCTAACCACTGTCATGTTGATGGAGCTTCCAGCGACTGAAACATCCCGTTGAACTCGAAAGCATTGGGACACGGTGAAATTCCACGGGGTTCTTCAGTCGCTCAAAGCTCCCTCAGAAAGACAGTGAAAAGGGGAAGTATACGGGTAGGCTTGCGCAGTTCCTTCCGCCTAAAGGCGGGATTACGTGCAGCGACTACCCAATCGAAGCCATCAACGCCGCGTAATCAAAGTCTGCGGCGGTCGATCCAAACTTCGGATACACGAAGCGCCCTGCAGGCACCGAGTCCTTGCAGATGCCGCTCGCCTGGGTGAGGCCGGCGGTCTTGAGGTGCGAAAGCGACTCGTAGAGCAGCGCCGTACCGAGCCCGCGGCTGCGGTACTCCGCCAGCACGCACGGTCCGGAAATCATATGGCAGTTCGCATCCTCAGTAACATTCAACGCCGAGGCGGCGATGATGCGCACGCCATGGGTGATGACGAGGCACGGCACGGTGCGATGCAGAAAGCTGGTGGAGAGCTGCGACTCGATGAATCCCTTGATCTGCTTGAAGGAATCCCCCCACGCCGTATCCAGCCCGAAGGCGGTGAAAATCACGTTCTTGATCGCCTTCTCCTCCTCCCGCGATGCAGTCCGGACAGTGAAGTACGAAGCGAGTGGTGATTCGTATTTCGGCAGCTGGGTAAGATCCCAGGTATAGCGTTTCCAGCGGACAAGTCTCATGCGACAATTACAAGGTAGTCGGAATGGGGTTGAAAAAGCAATGCCTGTGTGGGGTTGGCATAGTTTTGTAAGGTAAAGGTGGATTTTCGGCAGCATCCACTCTGAAGGCAGCGCTCGTGGGGTAGGCGGCCTCAGATGGAATCGAGGGATATTGTGGCGCGGCCTCCGTTCCTTGCAACTTCCATCTCCCTGAAATTCACGGTCACACAATCTCGCGCAGGCGCAGATCATTCGTCGGCCCCACAAGCACGTCATCCTGGGTGGTCTTGCCGAGCTTGTAAACGGTGGTTCCCACCTTGAGCGAACCAATCTGCTTCGCCACGAAGCCGTGAGAATCCGTCCCGCCAAACGTGCCGAATGCCTGCCCGCCAATGATGATCCCCGCGATGCGCGAGGCCACCGGCGCATTGACCGCGATCAGTGCGTCGTTTGCGTTCCCAAATTTTCCATCCACCGCCAGCACTCCGGCCACCAGGTCGCTGCTCTCCCAATTTCCCTTCACCTTCACAAGGCCGATCTGGCTCCGCCCGTTCACCGCATTTGCACCACTGTAACCAGCGAGCACCCGGCTGTCGCTTACGCTGCCTCCCACTGTCAGGCTTTTGATGGTTAGCGCCTTCGCTGCCGTGGTGGCAGCCGCATCGCCCGCGGCGAGAATCTGAGCACCGGCCATGTCACCACCAATCTTGATGGCTCCAATCGCCGCACCCGACTGAATCGTTCCATCCACAAACGCTCCGCTCCCCTCGAAATCGCCCAAAATCGTCACCGCTCCGATGCGCCCGGCCGCCACGATGGATCCACTGGAGGCCGTGCCATTTCCCAGCAGCGATCCACCGACGAAGACCGTCGAGATTTTCCCCGTCACGGAAATGAAGGAGCCCGCGATATCGCTGAGCACCCGGAGATTCCCCACATTTCCAGCAATTGCGCTCACCGGCGCACCGCTGGAGTAGGCACCCAGCGAATTCACCGTGAGCCCGGCCAGCCCGGCGAGGCCTGTGTCCCCGTGTCCCGCATCGATCTCCCCGAGGTTGCCGCGAATCATCACCTTGCCGAGGTTCACATTCGTGGCGTTGATGCGCCCCACGTTCACGTAGCCATCACCACTCAGTCCGCGCTTGGCAGTGATGGTCACATTCGCCCCCGTAAATGCCGCGTCGGTGAGATTGAGGCTCACGAGTTGCGCACCCTCGCTCGTGAAGCCCGTGGGCGCGAAGCTGAAGAGGTTATTCGCGAGCGTGCCCTTCGTGGTTTTCACCGTCACCAGGTCACCATCCGCATCCTTGTAGGTGGCGCTTTTACCGCCGGGGGCAACCTGAAGAAAAGGAAACGCGGAAAAGAGCGAAGCGCGAAGCGAAAATTCCGAGGTGTCATTATTGCTGGAAATCGCGGTCGCCGTGATGAAGTGCCCCGGTGTGCCCGAGATGGGCAGGGTCGTCGTAAACTGAACCACGCCTGTGGCACTGGAGGTCACAATATAGCTCCCCAAGTAGCGCTCCCCCTCCCCATATGCCGTGGGATCCGATGCAGCGCTGGAGAAAAACTCGATGCGCAGAGAAGTCGAGGGCGTGGTGACGTAGTCGATCGTCACCAAAGTCGCGAAAGTCCCTGTATATGCGGAAGTGATCTTTGGGAAATTGAGGAGGCTATTGGCTCCCGTGTCGCTGTCCGCCGCATCGTTCACCGTCACACCACTAGGACCCAAGTCGATGCCCAGGCCCGTGTTGGAAAAGATGAGATTGCCGG
>JAYUWZ010000577.1:0-1555 GCA_043753265.1 Verrucomicrobiaceae bacterium | reverse complement strand
CACAGAAGAGGTGCGGGAAACACAGGAAATGGCCGGGATCATGCGCCAGCTCTTCCACGCCGAGCTCACCGAGACCCTCACCCCCCGCCGCCGCGAGGCCATCCTCCAGGCAGCCATCGCCACGCCTGCGAACCTTTCCACCGACCTGCCAAAAAACGTCATCGCGCCCGACCCATTGTGGTGGCGTCGCATGGGCGTCTGGCAGGCCGCAGCCGCCTGCGCCGTGTTTGGCTTCGGCGTTTACGCACTCAGCGTCACCCTCTCCGGCAACACCCGGACCAGCAAGCCCATCGCCAGCACCGGTGGTGTGGAAGTCGGAATCAACAATCTCGCCAGCGCCACACCCGGCAACGGAGCACATCAACCCAGCATCCTGACACCCGGGGAGACGAATCCTCAGAGGACGCCCAATGGACTCGCCGGGGCAAACATTCCCGGTAACGCAACCTTTCCGCCGCCAAAGATCAATATCGCCGGCACCGTGGAACTGCCCAACGGCGCTTCGCTCCCAAGGCCGCAGCCGCCGGCCATGCTCAACGCTGATCCTTCTCGCCCATTCCTGAATGAGGCCGCAGCATCCCTCGGTCGTCGTGAAAAGCCGGCTCCTGGAACACAACAGGCCATCGCCGACTCGCCACGCATCGGCACCCCAAGCTACGGTGCCGTGAACCCCGCGGAAAAAGTACTGCTCCCCGGCGACATGGGCGACATCACCCTTTCGGCCGACGAAGCCAGCCGCTACTACGCTACCCGCGAATACCTCGCAGCCCGCTGGCAGGAAGCCAGGAGCATTCAGGAAGGTAACACCTATGCAGACCTCGCCCGGCACTTCCGCCGCGACGGAGGCAGCACCCAGAAGGACGCCCACCGCTTCGTGATGATCCGCTGCCCCTTCATCAAGGTGGACGTGGAGTTCACTTCCGAAGACGGCAAAACGCTCGCATGGCCCGTGGCCGCCGAGGCCCGCATCCGCCTCGTCTCCCGCCCCTACTTCGAGCCCGAGCAAGGCCGCTAAGCGGGTGGCTGCGGGGTTGATGGCAGGCAAAGACATCTACCAGCGATTCATTAAAGCGGAGGTATGATGAGGTTGTGGGTTTTTGAGAGGACAGCGCCTCTCATATTTGGGAACGGGCCCCCACGGAATCACTCACATTCGGGAGGTTTTGTCCTAAAAAGAACCGCTTTGTTACCGTCGGAGGCGCGACAAGGGGGTGGTGGCCCCATAACTGCTATAACCAGCCCTAACCTACCCGAATTATATGCGCTGGTTTTGCACAGGACATTTTGCCGCCACCTGGCTCGTTTGCACGAGCCTCCTTTTCCGTTTTTACAGTGTAAGCGACTTCTCGCTTTCAGCCGTTCTGTTCGCCCTCGTCCTGTGGCCCGTCGTTCTCTGGTTGCTCCCCCTCAAGGGCTATTTTCACCTCAAGGAGGTCACGCTCGACCGTTTCAAGGATCGTGTATCCCGCGGTGACCTGAAGAAGGCCGTGGTTTTCGGTTTCGGATTTTGCACCAGCCTGCTCGCAGCCGCCTGCATCGGCGTGACAGCATGGGC
>JAYUWZ010000576.1:0-3657 GCA_043753265.1 Verrucomicrobiaceae bacterium | reverse complement strand
TCGCCGTTATCGCCGATAATCCCCCAGCGTCACCGAACGGCATACTTCTCACGTCTCACCTCTCCACGTCTCACGTCGCCCCCTCACTCCTCGCTAATCACCACCTCAGTCCCCACCGGCACCTCGTCATAGATGCTCGTGATGTCCTCATTCCCCATGCGCACGCAGCCGTGGCTGGCGGGGGTGCCGAGGGCGCTTTCCCAATTGGTTCCGTGGATGTAGATGTAGCGATCCTTGGAGTTCGCATTCGCCTCGTCGAGGCCTTCAAGCCAGAGGATGCGCGTTTGCACGTGATCCGCATCGTCGCCGTCTTTCCCGAATTCCCCGGTGGCCACGCGCGATTTGAAAATCATCCCCGGCTCCGCTCCGTCGCCATGTTTCTCCGCCACGCGAAAGCGCCCCGTGGGGGTCTTGTAGGAGCCCGACTCGGTGCCAAGGCCAAAGCGCGAAGTGCTGCACACGAACCGGCGCAGCAGCGCACCCGAGTCGTCGAGCAAATCGAGCGTTTGCGAAGGAACGTGGACAAAAATGCGCATGAGCGCTGTTTTCCTAGGCAACGCGCCGCGAGTCGAGAGGCTTGTGTAGCGCGAGTCCCTGCCCTTCCATTCATCACTCCCATGCGCATTCTCCCGCTCCTTCTTCTCCTCACCACAATCGCGCAAGCGTCGCCAAAGCCAAACGTGGTGGTCATCCTCGCCGACGACCTCGGCATCGGCGACGTGCGCGCTTATAACAAGGACGGAAAAATCGCCACTCCGCGGCTGGATAAACTCGCTGCCGAAGGCATGCGATTCACGGATGCCCACACGCCCTCCTCCGTCTGCACTCCTACACGTTACGGGCTGCTCACGGGCCGCTACAACTGGCGCTCGCGCCTGCAAAGCGGTGTGCTCGGCGGACTCAGCCCGCACCTCATCGAACCCGATCGGCTCACGCTCGGTCGCTGGTTCAAAACCCAGGGCTACCACACCGCCGTGATCGGCAAATGGCACCTCGGGCTGGACTGGGTGAAAAAACCGGGGCGCCAGGTTTCCGAGCTGAACATCGAGCAGCCGAAGCAATTCGACTCCGTGGATTACACGCAGCCCTTTGCAAATGGCCCGCTGGCGCTGGGCTTCGACTATTACTTTGGTATCGCCGCGTCGCTCGACATGGTGCCCTACACGTTCCTCGAAAACGATCGCTGTACGGTGGTGCCGACCGCCACGAAGAAGTTCCCGATGATGGGTGACGCGGAGAACAAGGGCTTCACACGCGAAGGCCCGGCCGCGGAGGATTTTGAAGCCACCGCCGTGCTGCCGCGTCTCGCGGAGCGCGCGGTGAAATATATTGAGGAGCGCGGCCCGGGTGCGAAAGACGGGAACCCCTTCTTTCTTTATCTCCCGCTGGCCTCGCCCCACACCCCCTCCGTGCCCACGCCGGAGTGGGCCGGAAAAAGCGGCCTGAATGCGTACGCGGATTTTGTGATGCAGACCGATGCAGCCGTGGGCAGCGTGCTCGATGCGCTTGAAAAGGTGGGCATCGCCGGCAATACGGTGGTGATTTTCACCAGCGACAACGGCTGCTCGCCGCAGGCGCGCTTTGCGCAGCTTCGCGAGAAAGGGCACGACCCCTGCATGGGGCTGCGTGGTACGAAGGCGGACCTTTGGGAGGGAGGGCATCGCGTCCCTTTCCTCGTGCGCTGGCCCGGCGTGACAAAGCCCGGCTCCACGAGCGATGCGCTGGTGTGCCTCACGGACATCCTGGCCACGAGCGCCGACATCACCCAGGACGCACTTCCGCCGCTCAACGACATCGGCGACAGCATCAGCTTTGCGCCCGCCCTGCGCGGGGAGCCCGGCCAGCGCACCACCCTTGTCTCCCACAGCGTTTCGGGCCACTTCGCCATTCGCAGTGGCAGCATGAAGCTCTGCCTCACGCCCGGCAGCGGCGGCTGGAGCGATCCCAGACCCGGAGCCAAGGCCGCTGAGACTCTCCCTCCCGTCCAACTCTACGACCTCTCCACCGACCTCGCGGAAAAGCACAATCTCGCAGCAGAGCAACCAGAGCGCGTGAAGGAACTGACCGCCTTGCTCGAAGACATGGTAAAACGCGGACGCAGCACCCCGGGAATGACCGTGCCAAATGCGGTGGAAGTGAAGATTTACAAGACCGCGCCGACCGGGGCGAAGGGGAAGGAGGCGAAGTAAAGTATGTGGTCCCGCCTTTAGGCGGAAGGAACGGCGAAGTTTTTGGGAACGTTTGATAAACATCAAAGCGTCCTGCGTGGTCAGAGATGGATTCCGCCTAAAGGCGGGACTACATACTTCCTACCACACAAACGTCACCGTCATCAGCGCGTTCCACAGGACGTCGTCGGATTCGCCTTCGCGATTTTTGATTCCGAAGTTGTCCACCAGGTCGGTGTTGCGGCGGTAAATGTCGTTATAGCCTTCGCCGGGGAAGAACAAGCCGAGGCCTAGACCGATGATGACGTTGTCCGTGAGCAGCGGGCGGTACTTCATGCCGAAGCTGAGATCGAAGCCCAGCTTGTCGCTCACCTTGTTGGTGTGCAGCGCGCGCTCGATGGGTGCGGTCTCGTCGAACCAGATGTAATTCGCATTCAGGAAGGCGCGCAGCTTGGGCGTCACGTCGGCATCCATGCCCAGTCCGAGAATTTTCACGCCGGGATTTACGAAGTTCGACTGCCCCTCGGTCTTGCTGCTGCGAAAGTTTGGCAGCAAGCTGTCCGGGTTTTTCAAGTTGATGCCCGTGCCGGCGAGGTTGATGCCCTCGTGCACGTACCAGCTAAAGGGGCCGCCGACAAAGAAGGGTGTGTCCACGATGCTATCGAAGCCCGTGCCCTCGTCATCCGTGGGGTCCTTGTCGCCGCTCGCCCAAAAGGCGCTGGCCTTGAATCGCAGCCAGTCGCGGTCGTAGCTCACCTCCAGGGCGGCCATCTGCGCATTTACAAAGACCCGCTGGTCCGAGAGACCGTTAAATTCGTCCTCGCCGAGCGCCCAGTAGAAGGCGTGGCTGACGTTCCAGCGGCCGATGTGGCCGTCGCCGGCCCAGCCAAAGTAAGCGGCGCGCACATCCTTTTCCTGGGTGAAATCACCAATCTGCGCGGGCCGCACGATGAAATCGTTTTTGTCGAAGTGCCGCTGGCCGTCATCGAAATTGGCGTGAAAGGAAAGCTGCGCGGTGTAGCCCTTCCAGATGAAATCCTGGCGGTAGACGTTCGCAATGACCACCTGCTGGTCGCGCTTGTCGAACGTGTTCAGGCCGCTGTAGGTGTCCTTCTCCAGCATGTCGAAATACAGGAGATTGTACTGTAGGCGGTTGTTGTCCGCGTTGCCAAAGAGGCGGATGCCCAGATTCGTGTCGTTGAAGATGAAGCCGCGGAAATCGGACACGAAGGGCTGGATACCGAAGCGCGAAGAGATGAAGTCGTAGTTGTGGCTGCGGTCGCCGAGGTGATACTCGTAAAAAAGTTCCTGCAGGGCGATGTGGTCGCGGTGCCGGTAGGTATTGCGTGTGCCCGCGAAGTCCTTCTCGTGGTCCCGCGTCGATCCCTGCTTCTTCTGCTTTCCTCCCCTGCTGACAACGGGTTCGTTGGTGCGGGGGTCCACCTCCACGAAGCTATTCGAGCCGCCCGCCGGCTCGAGTTGGGGATAG
>JAYUWZ010000575.1:0-7726 GCA_043753265.1 Verrucomicrobiaceae bacterium | reverse complement strand
GCCTCCCTCATGGGCTCGGCCCCTTTTAATCGTCTTCGCAGTAGGCTTTTCCCCTTTATGGCTTATCGCGCAGCCGAATCCGGAGTGGCGTCTGCTGGGGTGGGCGCTTAGTTGCACAGTCTGCGGCTTTATCGTTTCCGCATTCCTCGCCGCAGGGGGAAAGTCGTGGGCAAGGCACTTCGCCTTCCCGGTGCTGTTCACGCTCTCCGCGGTACCCTGGCCGAGCGCCCTCGAAATCCCGGTGATTCTCGGTCTCATGCGCATCGTCGCGGGGGCCAGCGCGGATATCCTCAACCTCGTTGGCATTGCAGCGGTCGCTGCAGGCAGTGTGATGGAATTGAAAAATGGCACCCTGGGTGTCGATGAGGCATGCAGTGGAGTACGCTCCCTGCAGGCATCGCTCATGGCAGCCCTGTTTCTGGGTGAACTCTATCGCCTTCATCCGTGGCGGCGCTTTGCTCTGGTGGCTGCTGCCCTGCTCGTTGCTTTTATTTGCAACATCGGGCGCGCGGTCTTCCTCGCGACCCGCGTGGCGTCCCAGGGAATGGATGCCATTGCCCGCTACCATGACCCTGCTGGCTTAACCATCCTTACCATCTGCTTCATCCTCGTATGGCTTCTGGCCCTGGCCTTTGGACGGAATCAGGATGTGCCCCCAACGGAGGAAAATGTGCCCCCAGCCGCCCGGCTTTCCCCTGCGTTTACATGGGGCATGGGTGCATGGCTGGCATTTACCATTATTGCCGTCGAGTGGTGGTTTCGCCATAGCATCCCAGCCACCCGGCCCTCCTGGGTGTTCGTTCTGCCAGTGAAGCAAGAGCGCTTCCGCACCATGGAACTGCCCCAGGATACCCGCGACCAAATGCTCCCTGACCACGCGGAGACCGGAGCATGGGAGACCTCCGCTGGGCAATGGCTTGCCTTCTACTTCCGCTGGTATTCCGGAACGGGCAGGGCACGGATTCTTGCCATGCGCCACAAGCCGGAGGGATGCCTGCCCGCAACCGGCTGGACCTTGGTGGAGGAGCGTCCGGCAATACAAATTGCATTTGCCGGACTCACCATCCCTTTCCGGGCGCTCACATTCTCGAAAGGCCCGGACCGCGCTCACGTTTACTTTTGTATCTGGCAGGAGACGGCGGATGGCCGGCAGAGTTCCCTTCTCGAGGATCCACGCAAGGAGAGTCTCCGTCTGGTGCTCCGCCGCGAACGCGCCCTCGGCCAGCAAATCCTGGAACTCGTTCTTTCCGGCCCCAAGGATGGCCGGACAGCCGACGAGGCCTTCCGCAAAGAAATAGAGCCCCTTCTTGTAAAGAAGGGGCTCTGATATTTTTTCGCCCGTGAATCGGGGAGTTCGCTGCGCTGCTATAGCGTGCGGCTCAGCAGGATAGTCGCTCCTTGTTCGATGGTCACAGTCTGCCCGAGCGGGTCAAAGGTAAGGGGCAACTCCACGCCACCGTTGTCATACACCAGTTCGCCGCTCACCACACCGTCCACATCAGTGACCACCAGCGTCCCCTGCGTGGTGCCACCCACCTTGAAGTCGTAGTTGCCCACGGCCACACCCTCCAGTTCCACCTCAAATCCCACCAGCGTGCTTCCGTCCACCGCGAGCGTTACATGCGCGCTCGCATCCGCTTCGACTCCGAGGTTCAGCAGCGGCAGTTCCGTTTCCACTACTGTGGATGGCGCAAGCTCCGTAAGCGTAAGACCCAGCGTGCCGGTGAGGTATACCGTGGCGCCCTGGCGGATTTCCACCGTCTCGCCGAGCACGTCAAAATCGAGCAACAGCTCGCCTGCCTCCGGATCCGTGGAAAACACGACCTCGCCAGTGCTATCGGGCTCCACTCCGGTCACAGTCACCGTTCCCCGCACCACTCCGCCCACCACCACGTCGTACACACCCGCTGGTAGGGCCGTCACACCTACGTTCAGCGACAGTTCACCATCCTCGGCCAGCGCGACACTGGCGGTTCCGGTCGCATCCACATCCACCCCGGTCGTGGCAAGGGCGACGCTTGTCTCGCCAGCATTCACAACATCCAGAGCGGGGAGCTGCGCGAGCATCTCACCGGTAAAAATAATCCCTCCATCCCGCACCACGTCCACGATCAACCCGCGCGGATCGAAATCGAGTTCGAGCTTCTTGCTGTTACCTCCCCCGTTACCGTTGCCGTTGCCATTTCCTCCCTTGGCAAGGGCATTCGTCATCACCTCAAAGCTGCGCATCGTCGAGCGACCCCGCGAGAGATCCACCTCCGCCTGCAATTGTCCGTCGACAAACAATTCGTAGTTCCCGCGCTCCAGTCCGTTGAAATGGACAATAAACCGATCCTTGTTGCGCTGTTCCAGGTAGCGCAATTGCACACGCCCGCGCGTCTCAGACTCGGCACGGGTCAGGCTCGTCCTCTCATCCACCCGGATGTCCTCCGGCTCCCCTTCCCCGGAAAATACCAGGGACAAGACTTCACTGGTTTCGTCCACAATCGCGAGCGTCTTGCCCCGGGGATCGAAATCCAGGGCTCGCTTGTTCGTGCTAGCGTTCGTGCGAAAATCGAGATGCACGCTGCCCCTCGAACTGGCGGTAAAGGTTTCCTCCAGCACGCCGTCCACGGTGAATTGATAGGTGGCCCCAGGTGTCAGCTTCCAGCAATCCAGGCGAAACTTGGGATTTCTGGGCGTGAATACCGCGCTGGCTACGCCGCGCGCATCGGAGGATGCCCCGACATTGTCGAAACTGCCCTTGATAAGGGAAAGTTCGGTGGCTTCCGCGGAAGCGCCGAAGCAAATCGACGAGACGACTGCCAAACGAAGGAAAGAAGAGAGCGGTGTTTTCATTGTAATCACAAAGTGAGGTGCGCCATGCTTCGTAGCAGGCCCCCCGCCTTACGTGCTACGAACTGCGTTCATATGGTAACAGCGTGTTCACAAGGGCCTTGGCCGAGATGAAATGCTCGGCAAAAACTTCTCCAACTCCACGCGTGAAATCCGCCAAAATCCTGCCATACTCCTCCTAATGGCAAACCGGGGAAGGATGGAAACACAAGGGCAGGAAACCACCATGGTCGGGCAATCTCACGCGCGCATCGCATCTATCGCCGATAATCCCTCCTGCCCCCAACCGTCCATCGAGTCCATCGAGTCCATCGAGTCCATCGCCGTTATCGCCGATAATCCTTTTCGATTTCTCAATACCCCCACCATCAAGGACTTCCATCACTCGATTATCGGCGATCGCCCATCGCCGATAATCCCCACTCGGTGGCCCGACTCTGCACGCCGGGTTGGGTGTGATTCAAATACGGTCCACGCGAGCAGAAGCGCGTGTTCGAGCGTGAGCGCCGCCACTGGGAGCGCCGAGGTCCTCAATCGGCCACCTCATAGCGCGAAGCGCCCATTTCCCTTGCCTCTCCTCTCTCGCGGCAACCAACCTTCCCAAGACCGGGTTTACATCACGCCCCACCGGGTCTCCTCCCGCAACAACTGCAACAACCGCAAAAACCACTCCCCGCGCCCCCGTCGCATCTATCGCCGATAATCCCCCGCTCAATGGCTCGGCACCAGCTAACCCATCACCTCCACACTCAGCCTCCATTCGTCGCCTGCGCATTGGGCGTTGGATGTTGGACGTTGAGCGTTGGACGTTTTGAAACCCGCTCATTTTGAAAAATCTGAACCTAGAATCCAATGCACCGCTTGACGCCCCCTCTCATCGCGCCTATGTCCCGCAGGCTCGCGTGAATCATCACCATCGCCCGAAAGACGAGTGCGGCGTTTTCGCCGTTTTTGGACATCCCAACGCGCCGCTGCTCACGTACTATGGCCTCTTTGCCCTGCAACATCGCGGGCAGGAGAGCGCAGGTATCGTGACATCGGACGCCACTGGGTCTCACTTCCAGCGACATGTAGCCATGGGGCTCGTGTCGCAGGCCATCCCGGAGCCTGCCCTGTCGCAGTTGCGAGGAGACCGCGCCATCGGCCACGTCCGCTACTCGACCACCGGCAGCAGCATCCTGGCAAACGCCCAGCCGCTCATGGTGGACTGCGCCCGCGGCCAGATCGCCATGGGCCACAATGGCAACCTGGTGAACGCCGGCATCCTGCGTGAGGAACTCGAGTCCAAGGGCTCCATTTTCCAGACCTCCGTCGATAGCGAGATCATCGTCCACCTGCTGGCCCAGCCGCAGGAAAACGTGCTCACCGCGCTGCGCCGCATCCAGGGGGCGTTCTCGCTCGTCATGATGACCGAGACGGAAATCATCGGGGTGCGCGATCCGCATGGCTTCCGCCCGCTCGTGCTCGGGCTGCTCGATGGTGCCTACGTGCTCGCCAGCGAGACGTGCGCCTTCGACCTCATCGGTGCCAAGTATATCCGGGAAATCCAGCCGGGCGAAGTGGTGTTCATCAGCGAAAAGGGCATCCGCTCCGAGTTTCCCTTCAACCCCGTGCGTCGTTCGATGTGCGTGTTTGAATACGTGTATTTTGCAAGGCCCGACTCCGACCTTTCCGATATCAATGTGGCCCGCGTGCGCACCGAGATGGGCCGCCAGCTCGCCCGTGAGACCCGGGTGGAGGCCGACCTGGTCATCCCTGTGCCGGACAGTGGCATCTACGCCGCGATGGGCATGGCCGAGGAACTCGGCATCCCCTTCGAACAGGCCTTTGTGCGGAACCACTACATCGGCCGTACCTTCCTCCAGCCCTCGCAGCTTATCCGCGACTTCAACGTGAAGGTGAAGCTGAACCTCATCCGCGAGAAGGTCCGGGGCAAACGCGTGGTTGTCGTGGATGACAGCATCGTGCGTGGCACCACCGCGCTCGCCCGCGTGACGCATCTCCGCGAAGCGGGTGCCACCGAAGTACACGTGCGCGTGAGCTGCCCGCCGCACCGGCACGCCTGCCACTACGGCATCGATTTTCCGGATCCCAAAAAGCTGCTCGCCAACCAGCACACCCACGACGAAATCGCCGGCTATCTCGGCGCGGACAGCGTGGGCTACCTGAGCGTGGAGGGCATGGTGGCCGCCACCAGGCAGGCCATGGATTCGCTTTGCACCGCCTGCTTTACTGGCGATTATCCCGTGCAAATTCCCGCCGGCGCGGGCAAATACGTTCTCAGCAAGCAACGCCACAGCCTCGTGCCCGAGCCCCCGCCGCAGCCCGAGCTTTTTGGCGGCCTGCGCTAGCCTCGATTCTATTCAGACAATGCCCACACCTAAAAAGCCAAAGACCGCCACACCGTCCAAGAAAGCCTACGCCGCTGCCGGCGTGGATGTGGACCTAGGGAACCGCGTGAAAAGCGGCATCCAGGCACTGGTAAAAGGAACGCATGGCCCCGAGGTGCTCGGGCGCATCGGCGGATTCGGAGGCCTCTTCAAGCCCAACTTCAAGGGGATGAAAGATCCCGTGCTCGTCTCGTCCGTGGATGGCGTGGGCACCAAGCTCAAGCTCGCATTCATGACCGGCCGCCACGACACCGTGGGCCAGTGCCTCGTGAACCACTGCATCAACGACATCGCAGTGATCGGCGCAAAGCCGCTCTTCTTCCTCGATTACATCGGCGCGGAAAAACTGGAGCCACATGTATTCGAGCAATTGCTCAAGGGCTTTTCGAAAGCGTGCAAGGCCGCGAAGACCGCCATCGTGGGTGGCGAGACCGCGCAGATGCCGGGCATGTATCACCCCGGCGAATACGATCTCGTCGGCACGATCATCGGCATCGTGGACAAGCCCAAACTTCTCGACGGCTCGAAGATCAAAGTCGGCGACGTCATCCTCGGCATGCCCTCGAACGGCTTGCACACGAATGGCTACACCCTCGCCCGCAAAGTCCTGTTTGACCAAATGGGCCTGACCCTCGACTCGAAGCTCGATGGCGTGAAAGGCACGCTGGGCGATGAGTTGCTGCGCGTGCACAAGAACTACCAACCCGAGCTCGGTGCCCTGCCCCACGGCCTCGTGAAGGGCCTCGCGCACATCACCGGCGGCGGCCTCGTGGACAATCTGCCTCGCGTCCTCCCCAAGACCTGCGACGCGGTGATCGATCGCTCAAGCTGGAAGGTGCCCGCGATTTTCCAGCACATCCAAAAGGGTGGCGGCGTGGACGCCAGCGAGATGTACCAGGTTTTCAACATGGGCATCGGCATGACGGTCGTCGTCTCCGCCAAGGACGCCCCCGCAGTGGCCAAGCGCCTCAAGGCAAAGCCCATCGGCCGCATCGAACGCGGCACCGGCGTGGTGCAACTTGCGTAATATTTGTTTTTGGATTTGCACCCGGCGACGACTCCGCTAGGATCGCCAACTCTCTGGCTGATGGTGTAAAGGTAGCACAGGCGACTTTGACTCGCCTAGTCTAGGTTCGAATCCTAGTCGGCCAATGGTTTCAGATGTGGCAGCCTATGACTGAATACACCGTTCAAGTTGACGATGCCGTTGCCCAAACCATTCGCGAATTTGCTCGTCGTCAGAAAATTTCGGAGACGGAATGCGCCGCGCAAATTCTAGTGGCACATCACGAGACATTTATGCGATTCCCCGATGAAGTGCTGCGCGAAGGAAGGGAAAAGTTGATCGAACTCCTCAGTCAAATCCCATGTCTCAGCCGATTTGAATCCAGCGGTGTGGACTCCCGCTATTGGTGGGTCCAGTTCGATATCGACGATACTTCACCGATGGCTTCCCGGGTTTTGAAGAGGCTCGCGTACCTCCTCAACACCGAGTCCTCCGAGATGATGCTGCCCACCGTGTTCAAACCTGTGCCTGCAGATCCGAACGCCAAGGGGAACCGATGGGAGATCGCTTCCACGGCTCCGCGGCTGGATCCTGCCGATGTGGAATGTTGGCTCCGCGAGAATTTACCGCAGCTCATTTCCAGCATGGCTGCATGGACACAAGACGACTAAGAGAGCGAAAGTGCAGGAAAACCGTGGGGCAAAGTGGGGCAAGGGACCGATCACAGTGCCAAGACGATTGAAGAAACAGCATACGCAAAATTCAACACTACGACGTTGAGATCGTGACTGCTTTCACGCGTTGCGATGCTTACCAAGCGCTTAAATGTTTCCGCCCCATCCCTTCCGTGCAAGCACGCTATTTCAACTATCACCTACGCGACTGCTCCTGATCGTCACAGTCCTTTCGGTATCACTGATGGGTTTTTATTTCGCGACGGCTGGACGCGGTAATTTTGACTTTAATCCGTCGAGGCCATTCAAAGTCGATTTCGGCCGCGGCAGCGGAATGTCGGGCCTTAACACAGTGGCAATCACGGAGGATGGCTCTGTCAATCTATTCCGCCACAACCACATCGGAGGCCATTGGGAACGGACGACGATGAGACTTACACCAGCGCAATTGAGAAATCTTGCGGATGCCATCGCACGCCATGGCTTGGCCAAATTAAATAGGGAATACCGCAGCGGAGCGTATGATGGAACGCAATGGGTCCTGTGGATCCGTCAAGATGACCGGGAAAGGACGAGCTATTTTGACAATGAATTTCCGTCAGGAATCGTCGCGTTTTCCAGAGAGTTGGACGAGATACTTCTGAAAGCGGTATCCGAGAAAGTAAGTTGGGAAAATGTCGGCGCCAAGGGCACCCACGATGACGCACTGTGGGAATCTATCCGGCGCTAAACCACAGGGCCGCCGGGCTTGAATACAACCACATCAATATTCTGTGACCCGAGTATTCAGCACTGGCGCGAGGTCATCGGGCTTTTTTGGA
>JAYUWZ010000574.1:0-7726 GCA_043753265.1 Verrucomicrobiaceae bacterium | reverse complement strand
GAAGGGCAGCGCCCCCCAGCCCCTGCAAAATGTGGGAATGCCGCCATCGCGGTTTTGCAAGCCTAGAAGCCATTTGACACCAGCCCATCCGGCTCTCTCGGTGGGACCATCCAGCGCTCCCAGTCGCAGGAGCGCGAGCAGGGTTCCCGCAGTATCGTCGGCATCGGGCACTCCGCCTGGCAGGTTCGTCCAAGCCCATCCACCGGGCGCGGCGTGGGTGTAGGGATGCTCGCTCTTGTGCTGCTGCCCGAGCAGCCATTGACGAAGACCGTGGCGGTGCTCCGGCTCGATGGCCCCGCTCTGGTAGCTCAGCGCCTTGACGGCGAGGGTGCTCGTCCACGTGGCAAGGTTCGTATCGATCGGCCAGCTTCCATCCGGTCTCACCGATTCCAGCAAAAACCTTGTCCCCTTGAGCACCACGGGATTCTCCCGCTGACCCATTGCGGCCACGCTCATGGTCACAAAAGAGGTGAGCGGAGTCGCCTCGAGGAACCCTCCATTGCCCGGCTGGATTTTTTCCAGCACGCGCATCGTTTTTCCTTTTGTGAGCCAGCGCAGTGCGCGGGTGAAGGGATTCAGCGTGGGGCGGTTGAAATGAATGACCTGCCCAATCGCAATCAGCGCGGGCAGCGCGTAGCTTACCACTGGCAGGCGCAGCATGCCCCAAAACCGGTGCGACACTGCGGCTAGCTCAAATGGAAGGTGACGCACCTCTTCCCAGCCGATGCGCTCGGACAGGGCCAGCATCATGAGGATGGGCACGGAAAAAGTGCGATCCTTCCCGTAGCGCGCAGCGATGCGC
Organism: Verrucomicrobiaceae bacterium; assembly: GCA_043753265.1. Classification (GTDB taxonomy): domain Bacteria; phylum Verrucomicrobiota; class Verrucomicrobiia; order Chthoniobacterales; family Chthoniobacteraceae; genus SXWH01. The sequence goes on along the minus strand of JAYUWZ010000574.1, from coordinate 6,924 downwards.
TCGGGCAGCGGCTCCGGGCCGTCGGCATCCAGCCATGCTTTTGCCCGCTGCACCGTTTCCTCAAATCGTGCATCCGCTCCGGCAATGCCAAAAGCCCCCCAGCACAACGCCGTGGTGGAGATGTTCGATTTACTGACGGGCGTATCGCCCCAGCCCCCATCGGGATTTTGATTTTCCGAGAGCCATACCAGCCCGCCCGCGATAACCGCCGAGTGGGTGTCCGGGTCCACCGTCATCAGCGCCGCGATGGCAGTCGCCGTGGAGAGCGCGCTCGAAGAAAGCTTTCCCGTCCAATGGTCCTCCATCTCCGCGAGGAGCGCGTCGGTCGCGTCGCGCAACGCCATTCGCACATGGCCGTGTTCAAAATCCTGCCAGCGGTTTTCTGACATCGGCTAGACGACTTTATCTTGTTCGCGTTTGCGGGCCGGCAGGATTGCGCAGGCACCCTTGCACCCAAATACCTTGCTGATGCGGAGACGATTGCGGCTGATCCAGCCATACACGCGCTCTGCAACCCAAATCACCCCGGGCACCCATAGAAAAAGCGCCAGCGGCACGAGCAGTGGCAGGCGCATTCCCACGAAGCGGATGCAGCGCGCACCGCGGTAGATGCGGCCATCTTTCGTTACGCAATGCATCTGCTCATCCAGCGCCTCCCTCGAAATGCCCGTGGCTGTCGCGCGCGGGTCGCTCAGCGGCACCAGCGCGAGCACCCCAAACCAGTCCAGCCACGTAAGCAGCCGCATCTGAAACCGGCAGAGCGGGCAGTCGCCATCGTAGAGCACAAGATGCTGATTCACACTGGAAAGATGGCATGAGGCGTGCCAGAGGGGAAGGGGATTGCATGCGTAATTCCGGCCGGGTAGTTATTTTACGGCTGGCGGCTGGGGTGTTTTCGATTCAATGTCCAGCGATGAGCGAGCAAACTCCGCAGGCTCCGAAAATGGACAATGCTTACGTCACGGCGATGAGCCACTTTTACCGGGGGGAGATTGGCCGCAGCATGCAATGGCGGTCGCGGCTTGACAATACGACGAACTGGGCAATCACCACCACCTCCACGATTTTCACGGTGGCCTTCTCCATTCGTGAGGTGCCGCATATCATCTTTCTATTCAATCTCGCCATCGTCGGCATCATGCTCTGGATTGAGTCGCGCCGTTACCGGTTCTACGATGCGTTTCGAGCCCGGGTGCGGATGCTGGAGGCGCATTTCCTGGTTCCCATCGTGATGCAGACGGGAACCATCCTGCAGGGCGATTGGCGCAAGATGCTCAGCGAGGACCTGCTGATTCCCTCGTTCAAGATTTCTGCATTCGAGGCAGTAGGGAGAAGGCTCAAGCGCAATTACGTGTTCATTTTCATCGTGATTCTCATGGCCTGGTTCACCAAGATTTTCCTGCATGCCCCGCAGCCGATTCACGGCTGGAAATCATTCTACTCCGCGCTCTCCGTGGGGCACTCCATTCCTGCATGGTTCATCACTGGCATCTTTTTTGCCACGTTTAGCGCAGTTATCGGAGTCACCATGTGGGTCGCCGTGAAGTCCTCGCACGAGTTCACGGACCTCACCCCGCGCAAGCGGTGGACGATCTAGGCATCGGATTGGGCGTGGAACTCCCGCGTTGCACAGAATGCTTGGGAGTGCTCATGCTGTGGTTCCCATGGCGCGCCTCGACGTTCTCAAAACCTACAAGCTCTCGATTGGCGGAAAATTTCCCCGTGGGGAAAGTGGCCGCGTCACCCCGGCGCTGGCCGCTGATGGCACCAGCCTCGGCAATTACTGCATCGCGTCCCGCAAAGACTTTCGCGAGGCCGTGGTGGCAGCCCGCAAGGCCCAGCCCGGCTGGGGAAAGGCCACAGCCTACCTGCGCGGGCAGATTCTTTACCGCGCCGCAGAAGTTCTGCAGCAACGTTCCACAGAACTTGCCGCCGAACTCTCGCGTGCTGGAGTGAAGCAGGCGAAGGATGAAGTCGAGACGGCCATTGACCGCCTTGTGCATTACGCCGGGTGGACGGACAAGTATCCGCAGGTCTTCGGCAGCGTGAATCCCGTCGCCACGCCGCATTTCAATTTCACCTTCCCCGAGCCCACCGGCGTTGTCGCGATCGTCTGCCCGGATGCCCCCGCGCTGCTCGGCCTCGTCTCGCTCATGGCCCCCGCCATTCTCAGCGGCAATGCCTGCATCATCCTTGCGAGTGAGAAAGTGCCGCTGCCTGCCATCACCTTTGCAGAGGTGCTCGCCACGAGCGATGTGCCGGGTGGCGTGGTGAATATCCTCACCGGCTCCCGCGCCGAACTCGCCTCGCATTTCGCCAGTCACATGGATGTGAATGCAGTCGTGGACGGCAGCGGGGACGCGAAAATCGGCGCCGTGCTCCAATCCGGCACCGCGATGAATCTCAAGCGCTACGCGCGCCGTGTGCTCTCGGAAAAGGAATGGTTTAGTGAAGCTGCCGAGACGCCTTCGTGGATTCTCGATACCGTGGAGATGAAGACGGCGTGGCACCCGATGGGCGTGTAAGCTAGCTCCGACGAGACAAAGGCGCACATGGAGTGCGTGCGGCAAGCCTAAGCGCGACGCCGCCTTTGGAAGGGAGTGAGGGTGGGGAACAGCTCGTTTACTTGGTGTGACGGTCATTTCGGATCGGGCGCTGGCTATTGAGATGAACCGCAGTTTGCAAAGCGAAGGCGGTGTCGCGCTTAGGCTTGCCACACGCAGTCCAAGGCTACGCTCGCGTTATCGGCGATCTTTCTTACTTCGGCACCCTCGCCGGCACCCGCTTGCGGCAGGCCTCGCACAACTCCCCGCCTTCGCCGTCCACGGTGGCCACTTTTCCTTCGGCATCGCGCATGAGGCAGCCTTCCACGGGGCAGTGGTCGAGGCCGAAAGTGTGACCCACTTCATGCCCGGCGACCTTGCCGAGCCGCTCCAGCATTTTTGCCCTCGGCACATCGCGCCCCAGCCGGAATGTCGAAACCACGCAGGGACGTGCATTGAGCTGCCCGAGCCCGAAAATTCCCCAGTCCACCGCTTCGCCCTTGGTCGTGGAAATGTCCGCCTCCGTGATGCCGATCACTTTTATATAGGCTGCATCGGTACTCCCCTGCAGCCAGTCCAGCAGCTTCTCGGCGCGGTAGCGCTGGCGCGGACGGAAAAACGCCGAGGCTGGCAGTTCCTTCGCGGGAAGTATCACCACTTCGGCGGTGTAAAGATGCTTCAGCGACTTGGAAAGTTGCTCCACCGAATCGGCCTTCACCTTGCCGAGCGGCTGGATTGCAACCTTCGCCACCTCATCGGCAGCGGACGCGGTGAAGGCGACCAGACACGCGAACCAAACGAGGAGCGTTTTCATATGGAGACGAATTTTCCGGGGTTCAGGATGCCCTTGGGATCCAGTGCTCGTTTCAACGTGCGATGCACGTCGCGATTCACCTGATCCGCGGCGAGCGGCCACCACTTCTTTTTTGCGAGGCCGATGCCGTGCTCGCCCGTGATCGCGCCCCCGGCCTTGATCACCCAGGCGAACAATTCATCGAGCGCCTTGTCCACGCGGGCCTTCACTTTGCGATCATCGTGGTAGCCGCCCGCCATGATGTTCACGTGGATGTTGCCATCGCCCGCATGCCCGAAGCACGCGACGGGGTAGCCGTGCTTGCGCGCGAGATGCTCGCCGAATTCCGCGAGCTCCACGAGCTTTCCGCGCGGCACCACCACGTCCTCGTTGAGCTTGGTGAGGCCCGTGGCTTTCAGCGATGCGCTGTACGCGCGGCGCAGCCCCCAGAGCTTCTCGCACTCCACGTCACCATTGGCAGTAAGCACCGAGAGCGCGTCCAGGCCGCGCACCAGCTTTGCGAGCGCTGCGCCTTCGCCCTTCACCGAGGCCGCGTGACCGTCGAGCTCCACGAGGATGAGCGATTGAGCCCCCGGGGCGATTTCCTTGCCGAGATATTCGCGCGCGCTTTTGAGCGTGAAGGGGTCTGCAATTTCCATGGCGCTCGGCAGAAAACCCGCTGCAAAAATCTGCTGCACCGCATCCGCCGCCTCGCGAAACGTGCGAAAGCTGGCCGCCACCGTGGCCCGCGTGGGTGGCAGCGGTAGTAGGCGCAGCGTCGCCTCCGTGACCACCCCCAGCAGCCCTTCGCTGCCCACAAAACTGCCGATGAGGTCAAAACCCTGTTTGTTTTTGTGCGTGCGTCCGCCGCACTTGAGCACTCGGCCATCCGCCAGCACCACTTCCAAGCCCAGCACATACTGGCGCGTCACACCGTACTTCAGGCAGCGCGGCCCTCCCGCATTGGTGGCGATGTTTCCGCCGATGCTGCAGTCCCGGAGCGACGCGGGATCGGGCGGATAAAATAGTCCCTTCTCCTTTACCGCGTCCTGGAGCGTCCCGGTGATCACCCCCGGCTGCACCACGGCGACGCCATCGGCAAAGTGGATTTCCTTGATGCGATTCATCTTCGCCACGCTGAGCGCGATGCCACCGTGCGAGGGTACGCAGCCTCCCACATATCCATACCCCGCGCCGCGTGGTGTTACGGGAATCCCGTGCTTGTTGGCAAAGCGGAGCGTTTTCTCCACATGCGCCCGCGTCTTGGCTAGCACCACCGCTTCCGGAGCCCGCGAGGCAAACCACCGATCCGTGGCATGCGTGGCCAGGGTGGCGGCATCATCCCGGACGACACCGGGCCCCAGGAGTTTGGTGAGAGAGCGGGCGAGTGAATTCACTCACTGATGGTATCATGCCTACGAAAGAATTTCTCAAGCTTCCCGCCCACTTTGCGCGAACCCGTTAGAGCCAAGCGCATCCAGCTCAGGTGGATGGCGCTCTCCGAGCGGCATGGCAAAAGGAACGCCGTAGGCGCACTTCTTTCCGTTTCGACTGTCTCACTGGTGATCTCTGGAAATTACTTTGATCAACCGCTCCATACTCATCTCAGTATTTCCCTGACGTTTGCCCTCTCCGAAACAAATCGTAAATCATAAACTATAAATCGTAAATCCCGCCTACTTCGCGTAGTCGCGCCACAGCCAGCGGAAGGTGTCCGGCATGATGGATGCCCCGTGCTTGGGCGAATGTCCGCCAGTGCCAAACTCAAACTTGTAGTCGTAGCCTGCGAACTTCAGCGCCGCCGCCATGTCCTGATTTGAGAGCGGCCAGTTGCCGTGCAGGTTGTCGAGGTCTGCGCTGCCGTCTTGAAGGAAGATGCGGATGGGTTTGGTCTTGCCCTTCGTCTTTCGGATGAGCGCGGGATACACGTAGCCGCCTCGGATGTTGGTGAAGCTCCCAATCCAGCTTACGACCTTTCCAAATTTATCCGGCCTTTCCCACGCAAGCGTAAACGCCGCGATGCCGCTGCTGCTCAGCCCGCAGGCGGCCCAGCCGGCAGGATCCTCCGTGAGCTTCACTCCCTGCGCCTGCACGAGCGGGATCATCTCCTCGATCACGAAGCGCGCATTTGCATCACCCAGAGAGTCGTATTCAAAGCTCCGGTTGCTCCGTTCTTTCTGCCCCGCCTCTGCTGGTTTGAACACGCCCGGATTGATGAAAAGCCCCACCGTTACTGGCATTTCTTTCTTCGCGATCAGGTTATCCATCACCACCGTTGCACGGGTCCCACCTTTGGGATTCACGTAGCCGCTGCCATCAAAGAACACCATGAGGCAGGCGGGCTTCGAGCCATCGTACTGCTTCGGGATGTAGAGCGACCACTCGCGCGAAGTGCCGGGGAAAACCTTGCTCTCGGTAAACGTAAATTTTTTCACCTCTCCTTCGGGAACGCCCGCCTGCACCTGGGAGTCGGGGCCCAGCACGTAGTCGGCGTCGGCGGCAAAACCGGTGGAGGCAAGGAGGGTGGCAGAAATACACAGGGAGAGGACGCAACGCATGACTCGGGAAACAGAATCGCGGACCGGATATTAGTAATATTCCGTGCGAAGCCCGAGTCACTGAAGAGTGGCATTACGTGCCACAATCACTCCAATGCACTCCTAACGTATCGAAGGCCTACCGTCGTCCCATCGTAAACCCCTTCAGCGTGCGCACGCCGCGGCCTACGCCCCCTGGCGGGATGGCACTCTCGTTAAAGAGCGCTGTGTAGAGGTAATTGAAGTTTTCCAACTTCTCCCGGGGGATCTTTGCGCTGATGTAGCGCTCGATCTTGCGCACGGCGTCGAGTTCCTCAGCCGTAAAAATGGTATACGCGTCGCCCGATTGCAGCGCCCGGCCGGTACGGCCGATGCGATGCACGTAATCCTCGGGGTGCTGCGGCACGTCGTAGTTGATGACGTGGGTGACGCCGGCGATATCGAGACCGCGCGCGGCGATGTCAGTGGCTACGAGGACGTCGTATTTGCCGCTCTTGAAGCCTGTGAGCGCCTCGGTGCGCTCGCCTTGGTTGCGGTCGCCATGCAGGATGGCCACCTTGTCCGGGATGATCTTCTTCAAGCGCGCGCCGACGATGTCAGCGGCGACCTTCGTCTGGGTGAAGATAATCACGCTGTGGTATTCCTCCTTTTGGAGCAGTGCGAAAAGGAGGTCCACTTTCTGGTCCTTGGCGACCGGATAAAGGGCATGCGCCACAGTCTCGGCGGCGCTTTGGCGGCGGCCGATCTCGACCGAAATGGGATCGCGGAGAATCCACTTGGTGAGCGTCTCCAACTCGGGCGGGAGGGTTGCTGAGAAAAAGAGGGTCTGCCGGTCCTTGGGGCACTGGCGGATGATGCGGGAGACATCGGGCAGGAAGCCCATGTCCAGCATGCGATCCACTTCGTCGAGCACGAGGTGGCGCACATCGCCGACTTTGATGGTGCCATCTTCCATGAAGTCGAGCAGTCGGCCCGGGGTGGCGATGACCACATCGGCGCCTTTGCTGAGTTCCTCACGCTGGTTGCCGTAGCCGACGCCGCCGTGGATGAG
>JAYUWZ010000573.1:0-1556 GCA_043753265.1 Verrucomicrobiaceae bacterium | reverse complement strand
CCTATCGCGGAACTCGCAAAGCTGCAGGGCGACCGCACGCGCGGCCAGGCCGCCGCAGCCGTGTGCCAGGCCTGCCACCACATCGGCGCAAGCGGCGTGGAGTTTGGCCCAGGCCTCACCACCTTCGGCCGCCAGCAAACATTGGAGGTCATCCTCGCCGGCATCGCCACCCCCTCCTCGGAAATCTCGCACGGCTACGAGGGCAGCGTTCTCAAGGCGACCGATGGCACCATCATCACCGGTATGATCCTTTCGAATGCCGACCCCGTCATCATCAAGTCCCTCGGCGGCATTGTGCAGACCGTCCCAAAGTCCCGCATTGCATCCATCAAGCCCCTTGGCCGCTCCCTGATGTATGACCCGCAAACGATGGGCCTCACGCCCCAATCGATTGCCGACATCGCCGCCTATCTGAAGGGCCTGTAGGACAACACGCTACCAACCATGGAAATCGCGGGACAAGGTGAAGCCACGGCGCTTTGCATCGGTGCGGGGCTCAAAGTCCTCCCACACGAGCCGCAGATGCGTGGGGTCAATCACCTGCCAGTCCGCCTTCGCCGGTGCGGTGGCCATGTCCGCAGGCGCCTTCTCCCCCAGACGCTTGTCGCCCGGCCACACCAGCTTGTCCGCAGTGAGGCCATCCTTCAGCGTAATGTCCGCCTGCATGCGACCAATAGTCCCCTTCCACGGCGCGCCCGTCGCGGTGGTGTAGTCAAAGAACGCCACGCCAGCGGCGCTCGCCGCATTCTGCACCTTGTAGATGCGCTCAATGGTCACATCCTTCCCGGCAGGAAAATCCACCTGCACCGTGTGCCACGCCGCAAGGCCCAGCGCATTGTGCCGCGACCACACGCTAAATCCCTCCGTGCCTGCGCGCTTTTGCACTGGCCCCAGCTTCAGTTCCGTCTTCATCTCCTTGCCATCCACGAGCGTCTTCAGATCCAGCAAGGGCCCTGTATTCACCTTCTCCCGCAGCGCCGGATCATCGCCATCGCGCTTCTTCAGCGCCTCCAGCGCGGCACCAATGTCCGGGAACCCCACGAGCTGGCTCACCGGGCCACCCTCCTGCATATTGCGAAAGGTGAAGGTGCAATGCACCTCGGTAAATTGATACCCAAACGCAACTTCGATGCGCTCCGCCATCATGCGCACCGGGCTCTCTTTCCCATCCTCCCCCAACGGCTCCGGCCCATACCTCCCATCGTGCAGCGAAGTATCATTGGCAGAGACGCCGCCCGCAAAAGCAAGCATTGCAAGAAACAGGGTAGTTTTCATTTCGCTGACCAATACGGGTGCACTCCAGCTTTCTTTCAGAAACTTACCGACCATCAGCAACCCGAGCCACGTGCATCCATCGTTGGCGGCAGTTGGTTGGGTGGTGAATCATTCATGGCGCAAGGCCGCGCGGATGAGCAACGGCCGGTGATCAGAGCCCACGTGCGGCCCCACCTGCCGCTCAGTCAATGCCCAGTGGGAGGAAAGGAATGCGTGGTCAATGAGGAGTCGGTGCGGTTGCAACACATTCCACGTGGCACCAAAGATGACGCCCTGGCTCG
>JAYUWZ010000572.1:0-1557 GCA_043753265.1 Verrucomicrobiaceae bacterium | reverse complement strand
GGGAGATTCCCAATCCGGTCGCGACACACCTTACGACTACAGCTTTAGCGAGGTTTTGGATGGCACCCTACCTGCGGGACTGCTAACCGGAAAAATCGTGCTCGTTGCCACGGTGATGCAGAGCATCAAGGATAGTAACCCAACCCCCATCCACGAGAACCTCCGCGGCGTCCAATACCACGCCATGCTCGTTCACCAAATATTGGAGGCAGGGATGAACGGAAAAGCCTTTCGCACTTGGTGGTCGGATCAGCAGGAGGTGCTCTGGATCACGGGATGCACTCTAGTGGGCGGGTTGTTGGGTTTGTGGTTGCGTTCCCCCCTGAAGCTCGTGCCGGGTCTCGCGTTGGCGATGTTCGGAATTGGTGCCGTTGTGTGGTACTCTTTTGCAAATGGAACAGTGCTTCTCTTTGCCACCCCGGCGGCGGGATGTTTCGTGGCAACGGCTCTTGTCACCTCTTACGTGGTGGCGCTGGAGCGCTCGGATCGCCGCGCAGTGCAATCCCTTCTCTCAAAGCACGTTTCGAAGAAGGTAGCCGACTTCATTTTCGAACACCGCGACCAGTTTCTCGACGGAGGAAAAATGGCTCCTAAAGGGTGTACGGGTACGGTCATCTTCACCGACCTCGCTGGGTTTTCCACGGCCTCGGAAAAGCTCTCTCCACAACAAGTCATGAGATGGCTCAATGCCTACATGGAAGTAATGACCGAAATCGTGGAGCAATATGAAGGCACGGTGAACAAGTTCATCGGCGACGCCATTATGGGAACCTTTGGTGCTCCCATCGTTCACGATAGCGAAGCTGGCATCAACGCCGACGCTGTGCACGCCATCCGCTGCGGACTCCACATGCGCCGCGAAATACCCATTCTCAACGCCCGCTGGCGTGCCAGCGAGCCCGATATGCCCAGCGTGGCGATGCGCATCGGCATTTTCACAGGCCCTCTCGTGAGCGGTAGTTTCGGCTCCGCCGAGCGCATGGAATGGACGGTTATTGGCGATACTGTGAACCGTGCGAACCGGCTCGAAGCTGCCGGCAAGGAAATCAAGGACCAGCTTAACGAGGAGGAAAAACTCTGTTCCATCCTCATCGGGCCAGAAACCTATGCGCGCGTTGGCCATCGATTTGAAACAATACCCGTCCCTGATATGCCCTTGAAAGGCATCAGTGAACGCGTAACTGTATACCGCGTGCTTTCCGAGCGCCCGCCAACCTCAAGCGTTATTCCATGAAAACTCCGTTGCTTCTTGTCACGCTGCTCTTCTCATCCCTTGCCTCCGGGCAGGAGACTCCGGCAACGGCGCCCGCCACTCCCACGCCGCCACCAAAGGAGAAGCCAGCAAAGCTGGCATTGCTCGCATACAAGCCACAAAAAATCGCGGGCAACGTGGAGCGCCGCGATGGCGACGGAGCCTCGCGTGGAAAAATCACACTGCCCAATGGAACCAGCATGGTGCTGCCAAATCTTTCTCCTCTCATGCCCAAGGTGGGTTTGGCACTCACCACTCTCCCTCAGCCCTCGCTCTTCACGTATCAGACCGCGACCTCCCCAGTG
>JAYUWZ010000571.1:0-1557 GCA_043753265.1 Verrucomicrobiaceae bacterium | reverse complement strand
AAGCGGCAGAGGGCTGCCGCACTCCAAGAACTGGCGTAGGTTTCGCGTGCCCCTCCCTACTGTTATCACCCTTCCTTTTATCAACCCCAACGGCAACCGCCTACATCTCGCTCCCGGGCCAAAGGCGCGGGGCCACAGTGTCAAAGCGTTCCGCAAGAGCGACGAACTCCCGTGTCCAGCCGCTGCTCACGCTCACGTTTTGAATGGGGCCGTTGGAGCGGAAGAGTTCGAGCAGACGTGCTTGTTCTGGCAAGGTTCCCTGCTGGAGCGTCGCGATGAAAGAATCCAGCTCCGGCCCGATGTCGACGGAGCTTTCCCACGGCGACCACGAGAAGTCGTTTCCTGATCGCAAAAGAAGCGCGCGCGCGGATTTGATGATCTCTGCCAGTTGCTCGCAAGGGGTGGTTTTTTTGGCTTTGCCAACGAAGCGCAGGATCGCAACGCAGCAGAGCCCACCGAGCGCAAATGCACAACCCCACTTGCCCAATGAAGTGTACCATTCGTTCTCTGCGCGTTCTTCCGGAGTTACCGGCCCCGAGACAATCATGGGGTGCCGCAGGTAAAGCCATATCATGACCCCGCCGCTGATGCTGCAGAGCCAGGCGAGAGCTAGCAACGCCATCCACCAAGCGGGACGTTTAGGCTTCATGGGCGGAGCCTGCGATCAGTCGCTTCTTTGGATTGAGGAAACAGCCTCGGCTTCCGGATGAGTGTTATGATTTCCATGCATCCTTCCGCTCGGCCAATCGCGAGAACACTTCCTCCAAAGGTCTCCCTTTGGATGGGTCTGATTCAAATTCCGCAAGCCGGGCTTCGAGTTGCTTCACGATCCCGGCATCAGCGGGCGACTGCTCGATTTGCTTCGCAAGATCACTCCACAGTTCATCAATCAATAGCCATTTTTCCTCCGGCGCCAGGGCCTGAACTTCTGGAAGTCTTTCAATGACCATGATGGGAGCGAGCTGGCGCGGGGGCCCGTATCATCACGCCTTTGCAGGCGCAGGCACTGCTGCCGCAGGCATGGGCTTGGGCGGGGCGCTGCGCGGGCGGACCTTCAGGAAGATGGCCGAATACTTTGGCCAGTCTGCGAGAATCGCCTTGGCGAGCTTGCTCTCCGTCTTGTCGAGGTGCTGGTAGATGAGCTGCTTCACCACCACGGCATCCTCTTCGTTGAGAGGCTCGTGAATCACGAGAGCGTTGTTGTAGTTGTCGGGCAGGGTGCCTTCGGTATCGAGCACGTACGCTACGCCACCGGTCATGCCGGCACCGAGATTTTTGCCCACGCTCCCAAGAACGAGAACGGTGCCGCCAGTCATGTATTCGCAGCAGTGGTCGCCCGAGCCTTCAATCACGGCGGTGCCGCCGGAATTGCGCACGGCGAAACGTTCGCCCGCGCGCCCGTTGGCAAACAGATGCCCCGCAGTTGCGCCATACATGCAGGTGTTGCCCACGATGCTGTTGTCCTCCGCCGCAAACTTTGCCGTGGCGGGCGGGCGCACGACGATTTCGCCGCCGCTCATGCCCTTGCCCACGTAGTCGTTGGCCTCGCCGGTGTGC
>JAYUWZ010000570.1:0-7741 GCA_043753265.1 Verrucomicrobiaceae bacterium | reverse complement strand
GACCTCTTGAACCCCATTCAAGCGTTCTACCAAGCTGAACTACGACCCGGACACAGCGGGCGCGGAAACTGCGCGTCTCTCGCGCACTTGGCAAGTGTGTTTTGCACATTATGTTTCGATTTTCCATGCGCTTCTGGACGACCACACTCACCTATATCCTATGTTCTCTGCTGGCATCCCCGTGCCTTGGGCAGGACGAATGGGAGCCCTACCGCAAGACGGGCCTTTTTCCAGAGCAGGGCGGTCGCTGGCTGGCACCCGATATGAAGAAGGAAACGGTGGAGCAATTCACCGCCCGCCTCCTCGATGGCGCACGCGGCGGTGACGCCCGCGCCATGGCCACGCTGGGCCGTTTTTTCTACGTGCGCGGCGATGCCGCCCGCGCCGGTGAATGGCTGCGCAAGGCAGCGGAGGCGGGGCACCTCGGTGCACAGTTCGACTACGGCACCCTGAAATCGAAGGGTGCGGGAGAACAACTCACCGAGGCCTACCAATGGCTCTGGCTCGCCACCTGGGCCCACGAACCCGGTGCCGAGGAAGCCCTGCGCCAGCTCTCCCCCAAGCTGGAGATGTGGCAAATCTTCCGAGGCGTCCGCCAGGCCGCTGAGTATCAAGACGCGTCAGCGAAAAAGACAGGCCAGCAGACCGGCAACTAGCCGGCGCCTCATCACTGGCCGCTGGTCATTCGCTGCTTCTCCAGCACCATCTGCTCAAACAACGCGCGCTTCCGCCAGGTCCAGATTGCAAGCGCCACTCCGCAAATGAGCAGCGCGGCCTGGCTCCCAATCATCGCCCACCAAGTGGCTGCGTAAAGTGGGATGCGATCCATCGGCAGCCCCGCGGCTCCGAATGGGATGGGCAAATTTCCATCCACCACCGCCCCATGGCAAATGTAGCCGCTCAGCGCTCCCGCCAGGGCCACGAGCGGCAGCACAGCGAACATCGGGCGGCGAAAGAAGAACGCCTTCACCGTGGGCCGTCCGCCCACGTGTGCGGCGAGCGCGATGCCGATTCCCACGCCAGCGGCGGGCATGAGAAAATCGAACATCCCCCACAGCGGACCGAGGAGCCATACCGGCATCCCCACACCCATATTGGCACGCGCCACGGTATACGCCTCGGGACAAAGCCACGAGCACACCTCCCCAAATGCGGCTCCGTAGCCGCAGAAGATTGCGAGTGCGAACAGGACGATTTTGGCGGCTTCCATGAGCAGTCAGCTATTCCGTTGGTGGCGCGGTGTGTCGAGCACGCAACATCGGGCGGAACCCCAGCCAGAGCACCACAGGCAGCAGCACACTGAGCCCCAGCGCCCACACGGGCTCGGAATCGAACAGCGCGCCCACCGCCGCATACGTGAACCCCATCGGCACTGTACCGCAAAGCAGCGCGATCGTGAAAATGCCCGCTGGCATCCGCGCAAGCCCTGCAAGACACGCGACGACCTCAGGGAGGATGGGCAGCCAGCGCGAAAGCGCCACCAGCCACGGCCCCGTGCGGCGAAAAAGCGTCTCATTTTGCAGCAACCCTTCCTCCCCCGCGAGCCGCCCCGCAACGCCCCGGCCCAGGCAGCGGCATAGCCAATCGGCGAGGAGCCCGGAAAGAAAGGAGCCCACTACCGAAATCGCACCACCCGTCCATGGCCCGTAAACATACCCGGCGGCAGACATCACCCCTGTTGCCGGGATGGGCAAAAACAAATCGCCAATGAGCAGGCCAATCACCGCGAGCCAGCCCCACGGCCCGCAATCGAGAATCCACTGCCGCGCCGCCTCACCATCAAACATCGCCATCATCCGGTCACCCCAAATGAAAAACGGAATGAGGACGAGCAGCGCGAGAACGATGAAGATGCGAATAAGGCGCACGGGGGGAGCATCTGATTTTCCCGGCACGTCTATCAAAACAAAACATCCAACATCCAACGTCCAACATCCAACGTCCAACGTCCAACGTCCAACGTCCAATGTTCAATGGCGCAAGCGACGGTTGGAAAACGTCCGAACAATCACCGCGGCGAAGCCGCCCTTGGGAGCGCGGTCTGTGTGCGAAGCACCAGCCGCAGCAGCTCTCAAACGGAGACTGACGTTATACTAACCTGGGCCGCACAGAGAGTTTGCGGGAACTGCTGCGGCTGGTGCTTCGCACACAGACCGCGCGCCTGACTGCGCCCGCCCGTCGCTTGCGCCATTGGACGTTGAGCGTTGGACGTTTTCTCCCCTCATTGAATCCATCCACGCGAACGGTAAATCCACCACCCCACTTTTTCGTGGGTCCAGATGGAAATTTTCTCGAACCCGGCCCAGTGCGGCACGTTGAAACGCGCATCCGAGGGCGCGGTGCTGACAGTGGTTAGGAAGTTGCAGGGCGCGGGCACGGCATCCACCCCCGCCGTGCGAAACACCGCAAGCGCGCGCTCCATGTGGAAGGCTGACGTGACGAGGATCACCCGCTTCCACCCTCGTGCATCGGCAAGTGCCTTCACCTTCTGCCCTTCATCGCGAGTGTTGGAATTTTCGCCGAGGCTCACAATCTCGCCGACGGGAAAACGCCATGTCTCCAGCAGGCCTTTCACCATGTCCGCCTCCACCTTTTTCACCCCGTGGAAGTCCGCGACATTGCCGCCAATCGCCAGAACCGGTGCCTTGCCCTGCCGTAGCAACTCCATGCCCATGATGATGCGATCTCCCGCTTTGGTGAGGTGCAATTCCCCAGCCTCGTAACGCGAGGGCTCCGCGCCGCCACCGAGCACCACGATCGCGTCGCACTGCGGGAGTTCCGCAATCTTCACCCCGGCCCATGGCCGCTCCATGCTCCGCAGCAGCCACCCTGGGAAATCCGTGCTGCCGCAAACGGTCACCAGCCCAAAAAGCAGCGTGGCAAAAACCCCCGTCTTCCACCGCCGGGCTCGAAACAAAACAAAGGTGATCACCAGCAGGCCCATCCACACGAGCCCCACGGGCTGGAGCAGGAGCAAAAGCTGGCGCAAAAGAAAATCGAACATGGGAAGGAGCAATGCCAGCCCTGGGCCGGTGAGCCAACGAAGAACATCCATGGAGGTCGCAAACAATGCCAAATAGATGACATGAGCCGACAGGAGGCGCGAGTTGCGCCACCCTGTCGGCGTATGAACACAAACCAAGAAACTAATCGGTCCTCGGCCTTAGCCAAGGAGGAACGCGTCATTAAACTGGGGATGGACGTGCATGCGGAGCAGATCACGATCTGCGTGCAGGAAGGAGGGAGTTTGCCGCAACCGGCGCAGCGGATGAGTTGGGAGAAAGCGGTGGCGTGGATTCGGAAGTTGGTGGAGAGCGGAGCGCAGGTTTACAGTTGCTACGAGGCGGGGCCGTTTGGGTATGGGCTGCACCGGACGTTGGCCGCGATGGGAGTGGAGAACCTGGTGGTGGCGCCGCAGCGGTGGGATGAGCGGAACGAGCGGGTGAAAACGGATCCGCGGGATGCGCGGGAGTTGGTGGATCGGCTGGACCGCTATCTGCGACGCAACCGGAAAGTATTCACGGTGGTCTACGTCCCAACGGTCGAGCAGGAGCAACGGCGCAGCGTGGTGCGGCAACGGGGAATGATGCTCAAGGAGCGCAACCGCTGCGTGCTGCGCGGGCGGAGCCTGCTGTTGCTTCAGGGTCAGCGGGCACCGACGGGATGGTGGAGGCCCGCCACGTGGGCGAAGTATCGCGGGCAACTGCCCGAGCTGCTGCAGGAGCAAATCGCCGGGTGGGAAAAACAAGCGGTCCACTTCGAGGCGGAAGTGCGGCGCTGGGAGGCGCGGGCGCGGGCACCCTATGTGGGACGCTTACTGCCCAAGGGACTGGGCACGTTAACGGCCGCCCTGCTCGAAAGCGAGGTGGTCGACTGGGGCCGGTTCGAGAACCGACGGGAAGTGGCCAGCTACACCGGACTCTGCCCGAGTGAGTTCTCCAGCGGGGCGCGGCGCCGGCAGGGTGCCATCACCAAACACGGGAACCCGCGCGTGCGACATCAGTTAGTGGAGGCGGTCTGGCGGCTGGCCCGCTGGCAGCCGGCGTATGAGCCATTGCGCCAGCTGCACACGGCCGAGGGCCTGCGCGCCCGCAAACGCGCGGTCGTGGCCGTGGCCCGGCGGTTGGCCATTGACCTGTGGCGGCTCGCCACCGGTCGAGTCACCGCCGAGCACTTGGGCCTGCAACTGGTGCTCGCCCAAGATTGAAGCGTTGCCGCCTGGGAGTTTTGCGGCGGGGACGGCACGTGTCCGCTTAGGACCTTGAGCTCCTCGGGGCTCGACACATAGATGGGACCGTTCGTCTCCGCCGCTCGTTCCGCATACGTCATCTGAAAGCTCCTCCGGAACACCCGGAGTCTTTGGATAGCAGGTTGGACCACAGCAGGGCTGGGTGTCCTTTTGGCCGAGAACGTCCCCGGCGCATCTCTTCACTCTTCGGACCGGCTTGATGGGGGCTGTGCGCCCCCAAACCCCGCACCGCTCGCCGCGGCAGGCGGGGGAACAATCCTCGGGCGCTACGCGCCCACTACCTTCTCCCGCTAGCTTCCTCGCGGGCACACTCCCTTTTTTCCTCTTGCGCCTTCCGGCTTCATAGCAGGTCCTATCCGATCCTATCAGTCCTACGCATATCCCTCCCAAAAGAAAAACGGCGGCCACCTCGCAGGTTGGCCGCCGTTTGAAAAATATCGCCCGGATTTACTTCCCGCTCGCCTTCTCGTTCGGGTCTTCCTTCGGATCCGCGGTCCAGACCACCTGGAGGCCGCTGGTTGCCGCTGCATTCGCGTCCCACACGAGCGCACCCGTGCTGGTCAGCAACTCCTTGCCCGAAAATTCCTGACAATGGCCATCCGCAAATGCCACGATCCCTTTGCCGGAGTAGCGGGCTACGAATGACTTGCCGCTGCCTTTGCAACTGCCGTCGTAGTCCTTCTTCGATGCAATGGATTCATGGGCGGTCGCCTCACCGGGCATGCCCTGCTCGAGGAACATCACTGTGCGCACGGGTTCCACGATGTTGGTCATCTTTACGGTAGCCTTCACGCCGTCCTTGTCCTTGCGCTGGAGCTTGGTGTTGATGGCGATGGCAAAGTAGGGCTTCGTCGTTTTCTTGCCCTCGGGGTAGCCCGCACCTGGCAGAAAGATCACGTTTTCATCTGTGTAATACGCAGCCGTGCGCCCTTCCTTCACGAAATCGCCGACTCCCTTGTTTCCCATGAGTCTGGGAAGCGCATTGTACCAAGCCTTGTCTGCCTCGGGCTTGCGAGTGGTTTCCCAATCGTCCTGACCCACGGAATCCTCCGCTGGCAAATCGCCGTTGTTCTGTGCGGCGTAGTTCTTTGCAGCAGTGCCCAAGGCACCCATGCGCGCCAGCGCCTGCGCCTTGTATCCATTCATTCGCATCTTGGTGATTACCGGGTAGGCTATCGCCGCGAGAACGGTGATGATGGCGACCACGACAAGGATCTCCATCAAGGTAAAGCCCTTGGTGAGCCCTCTCGTGAAGCCTTTGAGGTTCTGCTGGCGGAAATATTTCGGGATGTGCATTGCTGGTATGGAGAGAAGGAGACTACTGGGTTCCCAAGGTGCGATTCGGGGCCGTGGAGGTGAGCATCACACGGTTGTTTCCGTTCAGTTGCTGGATGGCGGAAACAAACTCGCCCGGCTTATGGTCGTCTTTGAGGCTGATATTGTAACGCAATTCGGTCATCATTCCAGCCTGGATCGACTCGACGGAAATGAGGTCAAATTGCTCAAGGAACTTGCTAAAGGTTTGCTCAAACGCAACATCATAGTTGATGTCGTTCGTAACACGGATTCGGAGGAAGTGGCTGGCGCGATTCGGCGCAAACCAATCGCCACGCGAGAAGTAGTAGATGATCGCGCAGATGATGAGCACCGCTGAGATAGCCATTCCATACTGCCTCGCACCCACCGCAAGGCCCGTGGCCATCGCGAGGAAGATGAAGCCGATGTCCCGGGCCTCGGAAAGTGTGGTGCGGAACCGGATGATGGAAAACGCCGCGAACATGCCGAAGGCCGTCGCCTGCGCCTTCCCCGCGTCACCCTCGCGCACGACCATCACGATCACGGTCACCACAATGCCGAGAATCATGAGCGTATGCACATAATCCTGGGACAACTTCGGCCCCTTGAAGGTAGCCTTGTAAAGCGCGGAGATAAACGCCGTGAGCATGAACGTCAGCAGCGTCGCAAAGAAAATCTCGGCCAGCGGCGGGGTCGCCGCTTCAAAACCCAGGGTCGTCTGGAAAAACTCCACGATGCCGTGCATCTTGAAGTCGTGGAGAACCTTTAGAAGAGGGCCAAGGAGTGTGGGGTCGTATGGGAGGCCTGTTTCCGATCCTCCTGAGGAGATTTGGGCGAGAAAGGGGAGGTTTCCGAGTAGCTGGGTCATGAGTGGGTTCGCTTCTTAAAAAATGGTTAGCCGACCGCCGGTAGGGCAACGGGTAAAGGAAGGAAAGAGGGGCGACTCCGTGGTGGGCACCATGTCCATTTCGATGTTGCCACCGGTCAGCAGGGGTTTGCGCCAGTTCGGGGCAAGCATGGAGCGTAGTATCGGGTCTGCCATCTCCAGGGCATTGCAATATTTGGAATGGCTTTGGAGCTTGCAGCCTGTCGAGGCAATCAAGCGGCTGAGCCAGTAGGGAATGGTCCCCGTGATCTTCACCTCCAGTACCGAAACATCCGCCGGATACATGTACTCCTCCGGGCGGAAATCCATGTCGTTCGGGACAGGGTTCAGGTTGCGGCAGCGGAATGCGATCCCCGTGTCGTAGGTGATGCGCAAGTCACTATTGGGGTCCACGGAGGCATACGCCCGGCGGTCATAGCGCATCACCATCACCGGCTGAAATTTCCGCCGGTTCAGCAGATCGTGGATTTCGTGGATGGTCCTTTTGTCCGTCTCCCTGAGCTTCACTCCCTCGGGGAAGTGGCCTTCACCCACGCGAAGCGCCTCGGTATAAGGCATTTGGATGCGGCGCTTCACGCCCCGGCCTTCCTGCTTGTGCTTTACCTCGATAAATCCCGTGGGTGGCAGTCCTCCATCCAGGCTCCCATAAATTCGTACCCGTAGCTTCCGGCGGCTCTGCGATCCCTGCACTTTCTCCCAGTAGCAATCGCGGTCCGGGCTGTCGTAGTAAAGGTTTACGATGGGGTAGTAGGCCGTTTCATCCGCGTTGGCATCCGCCTTCAAGTGAGGATCCAACTCCTTCATCAACGCTGCGCGCTTGGCGGCATCGATGACGAATTTCATTTCGAATCTGTCTATGTTGTAGCTCACTGATGGTTCTTGCTGGGGATGAAAAGGAGGGCGGTTTCTAGAGGTTGAGAGGCAAAAATCAACAAACTTGTTTCGCAGGGTGTAACATTTCTGAGGGTGGATTAAGCGAGTGTCTTTTCTGTTATGTGTCGGGAGAGTGTCAGGTTTTTGTCAATTCTCTTACGGCCCATAGCTTAGACCTTGCCATCAAATCGGCCCGCAAAAGCAACCCTGCAAATACTCTACGCCTGCGTAATTCGCCACCCCCCGCTTCCCCATCAAATAATCCTGTCACCACGAAGGACCCAATATCCCCGTGCCAAACCCCTCCTTCTGTGACATACTCCACAAAGTAAAACCGAGGAAAGGCATGAGCAAAACAGGAGAGGAAAGAAAACAATCCCCGTATTTCGGGCAGAGCACCCCTACGTCCATGCGGTCCATCACCTCCGTCATCCACC
>JAYUWZ010000569.1:0-3663 GCA_043753265.1 Verrucomicrobiaceae bacterium | reverse complement strand
TGCGAGCGCGAGCCGGCGTGAGAGGGTGGCGATAAATGCCTGGGTCAGACCGAGTTTTTTGGACTTGGCCATGGCGTTGCGACGAGACAAGGATGCGTTCATGGTAGGTGCAGGAGGAGCCCCATCCCCGCCGGGCTACGGGATGGGTATGTGGACAGATATGGAGGTGATGCAGGAAAAGAACTGGGAGGCAGCGGGCGAAAACCCGCCAAAGATAACGCAGAATTGATGCAACAATTCTACCGCGTCAACTTTTTCCGGTGACAAACGTCGGACGGCCCGGATCCAGATCCAAGACGAATCGTTTCCCGCTCCATCCCGGACGGCCCTGTTTATTAGGCGCTATCCGCTTTAATGGCCTCTATGCTCGTCTTGGGATCCTCCTCTTCTCTCCCGACAGAAAAAACTCGCAACCGAGGGTATTTTCCCCGATAAAACTTCCGTTCGATTTGGCGAAGGCATGAACCACTGCGGCCGCCACTTCCGGACCCGAGGCACCTTCAGGGTGAACGCGCGGTTTGCCGATGCGATTCCAGGATGTGCCCCAACGTGATCTCCAATCCACTTTTTACGCATGAAACCCGCATCCACCATCTCCCGCCGCCAGTTCCTGAAAACCGGCGCCACCGTTTCCGCAGCCATCGCAACCGGCGCACCGTTCATCATCGCCCAGGACAAAGCAGGCGCCAAGGCCCCCATCCTCGGCAGCGGCGCGCACCAGTATGAGGCCATTCACGACTGGGGCGCGCTCCCGGCGGATATCGCCTATGGCAACACCCACGGCGTCGCGGAGGATTCGCAGGGCCGCATTTACATCAAGCACACCGTCCACAAGACCAGCATGAAGGCCGACGCAGTTGTGGTGTTCGATGCCGAGGGCAAGTTCATCACTTCCTGGGGCGCGGAATTCCGGGGCGGGGCCCATGGCATGCACATCGTGAAAGAGGGCAAGGACGAGTTTTTCTACCTCTGCGACACCGGCCGCAAAAAGGTCGTGAAGACAACCCTCGAAGGCAAGGTCGTCTGGGAACGCGGCTGCCCCTCTGAGACGGGCGGATACAAAAGCCCCACAGAATACGTCCCCACCAACGTGGCCACCGCACCCGATGGCACGGTGTTCGTTGCAGACGGGTACGGCCGTAATTACATCCACATCTACAAGCCCGATGGCACCTATGTGAAAACCTTTGGCGGCAGCGGCAAGACCCCCGGCCACACCAGCACCCCCCACGGCCTCATGGTCGACACCCGCGGACCCAAGCCCCTCCTCGCGGTCGCCGATCGCAACAACCGCCGCATCCAGTACTTCACCCTCGAGGGCGAGCACGCTGGCTTCGTTACCGAGGAGCTCCGCGCCCCCTGCCACTTCCACCTCCATGGCACCGACCTCCTCATCCCAGACCTTGAGGCCCGTGTGACCATCTTCAACAAGGAAAACAAACTCATCACCCACCTCGGCGACGGAGGCCACTACAACGGCATCCGCGACAAGGCCCGCTCTGCCTTCAGCCCAGGCAAATTCGTCGCCCCCCACGGCGGCATCTTCGACCGCCAGGGCAACATCTTCATCGTGGAATGGGTCGAAGTCGGTCGCGTGACCAAGCTCCGCAAGCTGGCATAGGGGCCAGACCTCCTTCCGCGTCTGGAAGCAGCAGATCGGAAGGCACTTCCGCCGCATCCGGCTGCCATTATTGCATGCTCCGAATCTGCGGGACCGGAAACTGAGCGCACCGTATTAGTGACAAGAAAGTCATTATCATGCGAATTGCTCCTGTTTATCTCTCGGCGAAATGCGCCAAAATGGCACTTGCTTTGTCTCCATTTTTCTCATGCAAACATGGTTCTATATGAACCGGTTCTTATAAAACCTCGCATCCCTAAGTGGTTAATACTGCGGAATTAAATAAGCGTGTGCGTCTCACGCATTATTCATCGCCCCGACTGATAAACGGCACAAACTTTCCCTTGCGATGCAGGTGCACTATCTGTCTTGTGTACTACTTTCCGTGCGCCCACACGGCAATAATTTCACCTACTTAGTCTAATCCGTCACAGTTTTCTTTCTTATGGCACTCCCTTTTACTGGCCCTTCCCGTCGTCTCAACGTGTTGTCGCGCAACCGCCTGCTTGGCGTTGCGGCAGCGACTGCAGCTATTCTCTCCGGCCCGATTCAGGCCGCGAACATCAACTGGGACAACAGCGGAGCGAATCTCCTCTGGCCTGACGCGACCAACTGGGCTGGCGACATCCTACCGGGCCCTTTGGATATCGCGGTGATGAACTTGAATGCCGCGCAGGCCGTTTCTTTAAACAGCACAACGCAGACGGTGCAGGGCATCCTGTTCAACCAGGCGAGCGCTTATTCGATCAACACGGGTGCACTGGTCCTGAATCAGGCGGATCAGACTGGGAGTGGGGGCAATTCCATTGCCAATACGGTAACGATCACCACGAATAACGCGGGCACGGACATTCTGACGTCGAATGTCACCCAAAACACCCTTCAGTTGCAGGGGCAGATTACCTCTGGCGGGTTGACGAAAACCGGCGGTGCGACTCTGCGCTTGGGCACGAGCGGAACGGCGTTCAATAACGCGATCAACGGCGCGATCAACCTCAATGGCGGAACACTGCAGGTCTCTGCTGCTGCGACCTCTGGCGTGAATAACCCGCTGGGTGGAACAGGGGTTGGAAGCAACCTCATTAATGTTGGGGCATCTGGGACCACGCTTTTGCTTACAGCACAGGGGAACTACGACTTTGTTCGCGATGTAGTCGCGAACAACAACAGTTTCACCCTTCGGGGAGATATTGCTGCGACTGACTTGGGCGATTTCCAGATGACGATCGGGAAGATCACCCTCGGGAATGCGACACTGACAGCCACGACCGGATCTGGATACCTTGTCCGTTCGAAGGAATTGGCGATCAATTCCGGTGCGACGGCTACGATCAACACGGGCAACTTCATGCTGGTTAATTCACTCTCTGGTGATGCCACCACGAAGATCGTTAAGACTGGGGCTAGTGATCTGCGCATCCTGAGCAGTGCGACCACGGCCGCGAATTTCGCTGGCGATTTCGACCTGAATCAAGGCTGGCTCGTTCTTGAGTCCAATACTCCCGGGGAGCAGCCGCTTGGAAACGCTGCCACACAGATCAACATCATCAGCGCGACCAATACGCCGACCGTCTCCATCCGTTCTAACGTCGCGACGACCTTCGACAACGTGGTCGTGAATGCCGGGAACAATAACTTCAACTTTGATGTGCGTGCGGCGAGCGGCACTCCCACCGGCGCTGTAATGACCGCGACCAGCGTTTCCATCGGAAATGCGACGATGAACGTGAACGGCGATCGGCACAGCCTCCGCCTCGGGACGCTGACCCTCAACCCCGGCTCCACGCTGACGACGATCAACGTCAATACCTTCGCTACGAACGCTCAAAACTTGCGTGTCGACAACCTCGTCGGCGATGCGGGCACCACGCTTCGCAAGAATGGCGGGCAGACCTTCGCAGTCACTGCGTCCGCCTCGAACTTCTTTGGCAAGCTGGAGGTCAACGGAGGGACGACAATCCTCGAGGCGACGCCGACGCTCAACCCGATTGCAAACCTCTCGGGTCCTATCACGTTCCTCAGCGGATCAACGGTTTCTCTTC
>JAYUWZ010000568.1:0-3664 GCA_043753265.1 Verrucomicrobiaceae bacterium | reverse complement strand
CGACGTTGAAAAGAGTGGGCATGAAATCGAGCGTCTTCGCGCCTGCGGGCACGAGGAATTTCACGCTTTTCTCCACCCAGCCTTCAGTGCTCCTGCCGGTGTTCGGCGCTGGCGCACCTTTCAGGTTCTTCCCGTCGGCGTCCTTGAAATCCATCATGATCCGCGCGTCGAACCATGGCTGCTTGCCCTTTTTCAAATCGGTCACGCGCCATTTGAAAGTGATCTCGATGGCCTTGAGCGAATCGGGAATCACGAGCTGCTGGTAGAGCATCACCATTTCGCCCGGGGTGCTGGATTTGAGGCGGATGAAATGATTGGCCTCCTCCGTTTCCCATG
Source organism: Verrucomicrobiaceae bacterium (assembly GCA_043753265.1). Classification (GTDB taxonomy): domain Bacteria; phylum Verrucomicrobiota; class Verrucomicrobiia; order Chthoniobacterales; family Chthoniobacteraceae; genus SXWH01. Next base: position 3,328 of record JAYUWZ010000568.1, on the reverse strand, counting down.
TGCCGCCCGCCTTGGCCTTGCCCCAGCCATCGGGCCACTGGTCACCATTGGCGTCGGTTTCGAGGTTCGCATTGGGCACGAGCGGTGCCGCAGGTTCAGCCGCCCCGGCCGCCATCGCGAGGAGAGCAGCGGAGCAACAGAGTGAGAGAAGACGGGAATGCTTCATGAAGTGGATTCGTGGAAAAGTGGCGTGCAAGGGTTTCCTAGTCTATGCGCGGCGGCGGCGGAAGCCGAGCAGCAATCCAGCGCCACCGAGGAGGGAGAGGATCGCAGATGGCTCGGGAACGGCAGTGAGCGTGAGGTCCACAGTGCCGTTGTCGTAAACGAACGTCCCAACGTAGCCGGGATTTGTCATCGTCCATGTCGCGGTGCCGGGATCAGCCTCCAGGCCCGTGATGATATCTGCGTAGGTCATGGCCGCGCCGGATCCGAAAAACGTGAAAGCCTGATCGAGATCGAAGGTCCACGCCCCGGCGAGTCGCGTCAGTGCCGAATGCGCGCCGGACTCATCGAGCGTCAGTTTGATGAATGAGCCGTCCGAAAAATTCACATCACCCGCCAGGCTCAAATCTTCGCCCGCCGTTGCGCCGTCGCCGCCGAGCAGAGAGCCGCCGCTGTTTATGGAAGTCGGTCCGCCAATGAAGCCCGTGCCGCCGAGCGTGCCGCCCAAGTTCACAGTCACCGCACTACTGCCGGAAAGCGATCCGTTCAGCAGAAGCAGCCCGTTATTCACCGTCGTCGCCCCGGCGTAGGTGTTATTGCCGGAGAGCAGCCAGGTTCCGGCACCTTCCTTGGTCACGGAAACTGCGCCGCTGCCATTATTTCCCTGGTTCGCGGCGTACGTGTTTTGGTCTGTATTTGCGCCGGTAAAGGTGAGGGAGACAGCCTGGTTGCTTGTGGGGTGGGTAGGAGCGGTCGTACGTGTGAAATTCACCGCCCCTGAACCCGAGGCGTCGAATGTCGCACCCAGGGCATTGATCAAAATTGCCCTGTTCGTGGAATCGCCCGTGCCTACGTAGCGGAGGGTGCCGCCTGCGATGCTTATCAGATTGCTCGATCCCGTTCCAATGCTGCTGGCAACGCCGGTATCGGCCAGCTTCACCACCTCCAGCACGCCGCCGTTGATCGAGGTCGTGCTGGTGTAGGTGTTCGCCACATTGGAGAGCCTCCATGTGCCGGCGTCCATTTTCACCACTGAAACGCTGGAGCCTCCATTGTTGCTGATTACCCCGGCAAACTCCCACGTGCCATTCGCCTCCGCGACCGTGCCGCGGAGAGTAAGTGCTCTGGTGCCAACTCCGCTAAATCCCAGATCCCCGGTAAACTTCAGCAGGCCGGTGCCCGCCTGCTCCAGTGTGGAATTGTTGGCCAGTTCCAGAACACGGTCGGTGGTGGAGCCAGTGCCGGTATGGCGCAGAGTGCTGGTGGAAACCGCGCTCATGGTGATGGTGCCATTTTCGACGGTGACCGGAGCGCCCAGGCTGCTGCTCTCGCCGAGGTTGCCGAGCGAGGTCACCAAAACGGTGGCCGACGGAATGCTCGTCCTGCCGGTGTAGGTGCTGGCACCACTGAGAGTGACGGTGGGGTTTGAAGTCCCGGTTGCAACCCTGCCGATGGTGACGTTGCCGACGCCTGACATAATGCCACTTACGAGCAAGGTTTGGGTGGAGGTAGAGACTGAGCCAATCGAGAGGTCGCGATTCAAGGTAATCGCACCACGGTAGTCGCCTGCCCCGCTCCCCGTGAGTGCGCGGAATCCGGCGCCTGCCTGCACGACGATGTCGTTGTTTACACCACCCGTGATATTGAGCCGGACATCATCCGTGCCGGCGGCGACGCCGAGTGAAATGGCACCCGCGCCGAGAGTGCCGTTGGTAGCCGCCACGCCGCGTTTGATGATGGTTCCACCAGTGTAGGAACTGCCTACGAGGCTCACCGTTCCCGTTCCTTCGGAATCGATCAGAATCGAAAGTGCCTTGGTCGTGTCCGGACTATCCTGAATGCCCAGGTTGAAGTTGATCGACCCGGAGTTCGCGGCATTGAGGGTGACCTCGACGGGACCGGTTGCCGTGTCGGATGCACGCAGACTTCTCACATTGAGGATGCTGGTCGCATGATTCGTCCAAGCCTGAGAGGCTGCTACCTGCAGGGAGAGTGAATTGGTGCTGACGCCGATGCTTGCGTTGCCAGCCCCCGAATTAACGGTGATGCCCCCGCCTCCCAACGTGAGCGTCCGGTTATTCGACTGCGAAAGCAGCGTCGCCCCGGAGGTATTGAAGGTGAGCGAGTTCGCCGCGATGTTCGCAGTTACCGAAACAGTCCCGCCCAAGGCATTATCCGGCGTCGTATTGAAAATCACGTCGTCCGCAATGGTCGGGACAGCGCCGGGCAATGTTTCATCCAAGTCGAGAAACCAGAATGCAGCGTTCGTCCACGAATTGGTGGTACCGCCGGAGCCCCAGTAAAGCGGAGCCGCCAAAGCCGGGGAGGCGGAAAGTGCAATGGCGGCAGCCATGGCAATACGGGAGGGCGAAAGGAACGGGCGGCGAGTGGTGTGTCGCATGGTGGTGTGATGGATTAGGAGGACTACGGTCTTCTTAACCGTTGCACCCGCACCCTCCCCTGCCTACCTAGCCAAATGGCTAATTCTCTTTGCGCCGGAATCCGCTAAACTGCGCCACTGCCTTGGCCCGTCCGACCCCATTTTTCATAGTCATTCTCATCGCCCTGACGCTGGCCGCCGCCGCTGCGCCCATCGATTCCATCTCGCGCGTCCGCTCTCTCTCGCCGCAAGAAGCTGCCGGAAACCTGCCCGCCGCCATCGAGGCGCTTGTCACCTTTCGCGACCCCTCCGCCCTCGCACTTGTCGCTTTTGACGGGCGGGAAGGAATCTATGTGCAATTGCCAAAAGGCACGGTGGATGATGTCGCGACTGGTGCGCGCGTTCGGATCGAGGGGATCACCCAGCCGGGTGGTTTTCTGCCGATCATCGAGGGTCGGCGCATCACTGTTCTTGGCCGAGAGCCGCTGCCGGAGCCGCGCCGCATCGAGCCCAGGGATCTCTTCTCGCCATCGCTCGATTGCCATTGGGTGGAGGTGCCGGCGATCATCACCGGCATTCAGGAAGGGAGCGGCAAGGTTCTGACCGCCGAGGTTTCGGGCTGGACGGTAAAGCTCCTCGTGCCCGCCGACCCCCAAGCCCGCCAGCGTATCGAGGCGCTCATGCAGCGCCCGGTATTGGTCCGCGGAGTCGTCGGCAGTGTCTTCAATGCGCAACGCCAGCTCACCGGCCGGCATTTCTTCGTTCCGTCTTTCGACCAAATCGTAC